>JAZOCZ010000234.1:0-9857 GCA_045596755.1 Eubacteriales bacterium
ATCATTCGATGACATCTCAACATAATATAGCATAATACATTTCATTATCCACATCATATATAAAGAACCAAGAGGGATGAATCAGAAAAGTATCTTCCAAAATATTAAAATAAGAATAATCTCCTGCATCGCAAGTGCAATAATAATATGTTCCCTCTCTGAAAAAAACATCTTCGGTATCTTCATCAAAATATATCTTTTTTCCGTATTTGTTCTCGAACATATTAACATGCTCTCCTTCAAATGGTTTCCATTTTGAATCATGATCATAGATTTCTATTTCGAGCTTGGATATATCTTCATTAACTAACTTATATTTTCTTATTATAAATCCATCCAACCCTACATCATCTAACCAATATTCGTCCGCCTTCCCTATAGGAATAAAATGTTCCGTTTTTTTATAAAGTTCGTTTGGGAGCGAACGATAATGAGAATGAAATGCCGACTTTATACAGCCTATTAGAATTACTACCGTAGAAATGAATATCAATAAAACGGAGAATATTATACCAAACTTATAAATCTTTTTTAGGATGTTTTTCATATCGTTATTTCCCCTTTTCTATAATTATTGTTATTGAATTTCAATGTGCA
The DNA here is from genome assembly GCA_045596755.1 of Eubacteriales bacterium. Classification (GTDB taxonomy): domain Bacteria; phylum Bacillota; class Clostridia; order Oscillospirales; family CAG-382; genus SIG653. The sequence continues at coordinate 598 of JAZOCZ010000234.1, forward strand.
GTAGACGGATATGCTTTAAATAATGAACAGATTATGCAATGCGTAACTAGGATTATTTCGACGCAAGGTATAGAAACCGAACTTTCCCAAATCCGCCTTTTCTACCCTTTAGATAACAAAATTGCACCAACGTTACAAAAAATTTCTAAAACCTTTGTAAATGCTTTTATTTAATGTCATTGTGATTTTACTTATTATTTGATTCACTCCACTTTTTCAGCGCACTAAAAAAGGGAATGCCACGTAACGTAACATTCCCTATGATATTTACAGATAATTATTTCAAAGAAATAGAACTGATATAAATGCTATCTCCTGCAAGTGCCGAAGTGAAAAAGTCAAAACGAATCATATTAAGTTGACCGTTCCAATAGTTCAAATGAGAAACAGGCACTTCAAGAGTGTGATATTCTCCATCACGCTCGAGGAATTCAATAACGGAATATCCCCCCATAGCATCCATTACAGAACCTGTTCCTATAAAGAGTTCCATAGCAGTTGTATGCTCTGAATTTTCCTTAGGAATCATATACACAATTTCAACAGTTTTGTAATTCTCTGTCATAATCGGATCTATTGCACCCTGATATACCACTTTAAAACTCGGGTCGGTCATATTTGGGTCAGTATTTGGAGATGACACCGTGATGCAAAGTCCATCAGATGTAGAAGACATTTGACAGTTTTGGAAATGAGAAACGGCTATTCTGTCTTCTTCTTTCTTGAAATCGAGTGACGTGTAATTTGTTTCCTTGACTTCACCTATTTTGAATATGGAATCGTCAGGATTATCGGAAACCGTAACGTTGATTTCAAAACTATAAGATTTATATTCAACCAAAACCTTTGTCTTTCCAACAGCATAGGCAGTAACAACGCCCTTATCACTTACTTTTATAATAGATTCGTCATATCCGGTAAATGACAATACGTTTTCTCCGTCATTTACGTAAAGCTCCTCTACTGTTCCATCACCTTTTGTTATGCGAACACGAAGTTGTGGACGATAAATACTTCTTTCACCAATATATATAGTTACGTCAGAGGAAACAGGTTCAACTGTTAATTTTTTAGACAAAATGGTCTTTTCGTTATTGGTTTCAACAATAATAACCTTAAACACATGAACCAAATCACCATAATGGGCAGTAACTTTAGTTTCTCCAACGCCTTTCGCCGTCATTGTCAAACCGTCGAAAGACAAAAGTTTTCTGTCAAATCCGCTGAACTTCAATTTTGGATCATTTTCAGAAACAGCACCTGGATTTACATATCTGTCACGCAAGAAAAGTTCCAGATTAACCGTTTTATCCTTCAATGACATAATGTAAAGATCTTTTTCAGTACGAAGCATAGTCCAATCAAACGCACCGTACGGCTCTTCTTCTCTCGTTATTCCTATACCCAAATCCGTTTTAGCAAGTTCAGCTTCTATATCGTTTCCGTCGGACAATTCCAGAGTCACATTATGTATTCTGGTGTTCCATGCTGCCCAGCCCGAATTCCCATACGCATAAGCAATACGAAGATGCTCAGCATCCTCACTTATTCGAATATGACCGTTTGGTCGTGAAGATAATCCAACACCAAAAAAGTTAGGACATGTGTTTTCACGAACAGCATCAACCAACGTGAAGTTTTTTCCGTCATTTGATTCAAAAACTGCCAACCATGTACCGTTTCCTGTGTAGTCAGCTCTGGAAACACCTATGAATTTGCCCCATTCCTCCACGTATTTTACATCCACGGAATCAGTTTTTTTCTCAAAAGCTACGCCGTGATACTGAAGCGTTGCAGGCCAATTCTCATCCGTTGCATCAGCAGTCGCATGCATCAGATACGTGTTCATAGGTGTGGAATATGTATAGTAGATATACAACGTTCCATTAAGTTCTATAAAGCTGGGTTCGCCTATTCCCCAATATCCGTAAGATTGATCAAAATAAATCACAGGTTCAGGTGAGCCACCCCATCCCGAACCATTCCATTTTTCAAAAGGTCCATCGGGATCTTTGGAACGGGCAACAAATATGCTGTTACAGTATCCGCCATCATTCAACGTTGAAGTATATCCAACATAATAGTATCCGTCAAAATAGATTGCTGCCGGATCACAGCAGGAATGACTGTCAAATCCGTCGGGAGTGGGATATACAACAATCTTTTCCTTTGACCATGTCTTCCCGTCATCAGTGGAGCTTCTATGAGTGATTCTGTCCCACTCACCGCTATCTCCTCCTGACGCAAAATACGCATCTACTCGTCCGTCACCGTAATAAATATATGACGGTCCATATCTCCAACCGCCATTTCCATTTCCAGGGAGCTGGTATATGTCATTACCCGCATCTGTAATAGTAAGATTAACAGCCTTTGTTGGATCCGGATTTACTAATTCAATTCGCGTGTCCTCGAAATAATCGTTCGTAACATCTTCCGAATTATCTGTGCTTGAGGATTCTGAATCAGTAGATTCAGTTGAATCAGAAGATCCTGAGGAAACGTATGAATTTTCATTTTCTGATATGTCGGCATCAAGCACACAAGAACTAAAAATAGAAACAATGAAAACCAAGCTGATTATCATTATAAAGATTTTTTTCATAAATTTCATCCCCCGATTTACTTTTTTAATCTTCCAAAAGAATGTCCCTGATAGACTGGATTTCATCTTCAGTTACGCCTATATCTTTCTTAAGAAAATTTTCAATTCTTTCGTTAATATTTTCACCTTCATATCCTTCAAATGCAAGGATAACGCTATCCATATTTGCGTTATAAGAATATGCCGATTTAAAGAATCCTGTTTGTCTGAATTCTCTTATCATATCTTCTTCGCTGACGCCAAGAATCCCTTGAATAAGAAAAACAATAACACCCGTTCTATCAGCACCGTATGTACAATGCAAATACATAGGATATTTACTTTCATCAGCAAGGTCGGTGAAAATATTTTTAAGTTTTTCCTTATTTGCAGCGTTAAAAATGTTACCATACATCGGAGCATTATAGAATCTATGCTCTACATCTGCGCCAAGGCGAGAAGTATAATTTCCTGTAAAAATACTTTCCTCACGTAAGTCAAAATCATAAACAATCCCTAAATCGTTTTTCATATATTCAACTTGCTCATCCTGAATGAAAAATGCATTTTCGCTCAATCCATCAATCTCTGAACCGCGAATTATTAAGCCTTGTTTTATGATTTTTCCGTCAATTCCAACGCATCCACCAATATCTCTTAAATTATACACATTAGGAATTGTCAGATATCTTTGTGAAACGGCTGTTTTAAAGCTGCCAGTAACGATTTCTCCATCACATTCAGCTTTGTAATAATAAGTCGTTCCAGTTTTTAGATTATCTATGTCTATCTCTGTAAAATCATAAGGCAGAAAAATCTCCTTACATTCCACAAAGTCATCTCTTTCGCTCAAGTAAAGCTTTCCGTTTTCATTTGTGTTAATCTTATAACTAAAAGTGAAGGGGCGGTACGGAGAACCACTCTTTACAGCCACTTGTGCTTCTATTTTCCCATCATAAAAATCTTTTGCAGGCTGAGAACACAAGAGAATTTCACTTTTCATAGCTGATACAGAAATTTTCTTCAAATAAGAATCGAAAAAGTTATCTTCATCTCCAGGCAAAGAAATAACGTCAAAACTGAACAAAGCCGCCAAAAGCATTGATACAAAAAGCAAGATGCTAACGACAAGAATAGTAGTTTTTTTAATTTTTTTCTTTTTACGCTTGGATTTTCGCTTCTCGGGAGCAATATAAAAATCTTCCACAAGTTTATAATCGTCTCCGAATTTATAAGTTCCTCGCTTCAATATTCCATTCGCCATGGTACGGTGAACAACATGCTCACCTTTAATAGCACGTCCGCCTGCACCTATGTAATAAATATCTCCATCCTGTTCAATTACGCCTGCGTGGCGAGGAGAACCATCTTTGTAATATATAAGTTCTCCGTTCTCGAATATAAGACCGTTTTTCATAAATCCTCACTTTTTAAAATCATTTTTATAATTTCGTAATTAAAAAATATCATAAATTATTTTTATACCATTCTATCGCTTCTTCTATACCTTTTTTGAAATCATAATCGGGAGAATATCCAAGGAACTTTTCCGCCTTGGAAATATCGGCGTTGGAATGTTTTATATCACCCGCCCTTGAAGCCGCAAACAAAGGCTTTATATCTTTGCCCAAAGCGTTACAAAGGGTTTCGTAAATGTCAAGCAGATACTCCCTTCCGCCGTTTGCTACGTTGAAAACCTCTCCTGCAACGTCAGTCGGCGCAAGACAGGCTTTCAGGTTTGCTTCAATAACGTTTTCAATATAAGTGAAATCCCTGCTTTGTTTGCCGTCACCGTATATAGTGGGACGTTCATCCGAGAGAAGTTGTTTTATAAATTTAGGAATAACCGCCGCATACGCACCTTCGGGGTCTTGTCTTCTACCAAAAACGTTGAAATAACGAAGTCCGTACGTATCAAGATCATAATGCATCTTATACATCTTTGCCCATTCTTCATCGCACATTTTCGTAAGAGCATAAGGCGATAGCACTCTCCCCTCTCGTCCCTCTTTTTTAGGAAGATTGGGTTCATCACCGTACACGGACGAACTTGATGCATACACGAATTTTTTCACCTGACATCGCACCGCCGCTTCCAGCATATTTACAGTTCCCAAAACGTTATTGGCACAATAAAAAACAGGCATTTTCAAAGACCTTGGAACGCTTCCGAAAGCCGCCTCGTGCAAAACGTAATCAACGCCCTCACAAGCCCTCAAGCACGTATCAAAATCCTTAATATCTCCCTCTATAAATTCAAACAGGGGGTTATCCTTGAACAATTCAATATTTTTTCTTTTTCCCGTTGATAAATCGTCAAGGCAACGAACGTTAAATCCAAGTTTCAAAATGGCTTCAACAAGGTTTGAACCGATAAACCCAGCTCCGCCCGTTACAAGAAATATGGAGTCTTCGGGAAACTTCAAATGCTTATATCCCATATCAGAGCCTCCAATAAACGTATCCCGCGTTTTCAAATTTCTTGCGATCAAATATGCCTTTAACGTCTATAAGAACCTTTTTTCTATCTTTGTAAAGGGAATCTATATCGGAAAAATCATATTCCAAAAACTCTTTGTGAGATACAGCGAAAACAACTGCATCAAGGTCTTTGAGGGCAGATTTTTCACAAAGTTCCACTCCGTAATGTCGCTTTGTTTCCTCAAAATCTGCTACAGGGTCATATATCAAGGGTTTGATTCCGTATTCATTCAAAGTTTTTGCTATGTTGAAAACTTTTGTATTTCTTATATCAGGAAAATCCTCTTTAAAGGTAAATCCTAAAATTGCGACCTTGGCGTTTTCTATGATTTTTCCAGCTTTTGCAAGAGATAAAACTGTATTTTCGCCAACATGTTTCCCTATGGAATCATTAACAGTTCTTGCCGCAACCATAACTTTACTTTCCACGCCGAATTCATTCGCCCTGTGAATAAGATAGTAGGGGTCTACCCCTATACATCCACCGCCTACAAGACCAGGAGAAAACTTCAAAAAGTTCCACTTCGTTCCCGCTGCTTCAAGAACGTCTTTTGTATCAATTCCCATTTCATTAAAAATCACGGAAATCTCATTTATAAAAGCGATATTCACATCACGCTGTGCATTTTCCACTACTTTTGCCGCCTCTGCTACTTTTATAGACGGTGCTTTATAAACCCCTGCTTTAACCACAGACTGATAAATATTGCTTATCTCTGAAAGAGATTCTTCATCCGTAGCGGAAACTATTTTTTGGATATTTTCAAAGCAGTGTATTTTATCACCCGGATTTATTCGTTCAGGAGAATATCCCACCTTAAAATCCCTTCCGCATTTCAGATTTGATTCTTTTTCAAGTATGGGAATACAGACTTTCTCCGTCATCCCAGGATAAACAGTAGATTCAAAAACGACTATACTTCCAAGGCTTAAATTTCTTCCTAAAATTCTGCTTGCATTTTCTATCTGAGATAAATCGGGCGTATTGTCTGCTTTCACAGGGGTAGGAACAGCAACAATATGGAATTTAGCATCCTTCAGTTTCTGTTCGTCGCAAGTAAATTCTATTGAGCTATTTCTCAACTCATCATTTCCAACGTTACTTGTAGGATCTATTCCCATTTTATAAAGTTCTATTTTATTTTCATCAAGATCAAAGCCTATAACTTTATATTTTTTTGAAAAAGCAATTGCCGTTGGAATTCCAACGTATCCAAGTCCCATTACAGAAACAGAGTCTTCGCCTTTCAAAAGATTATCATACAGCGACATAACGTATTTACCGCCTTTACATTTTTACAGATATCATAAACCATTTTAATTATATCAATTTTATTTATATTTGTCAATCATTTTTTCAAAAACCATCTTGAAAATAAAAAAAACATATGTTATATTATATTGTAAGAAACTGTAAAATTGTATATTTTCGAAGGAGTGTACTTTATGGATAAAAAAATCGCAGATATCAAAAAAATAATTGAAGAAAACGGAATCAAAATGATTGATTTTAAAATGGTTGACATCAATGGTCAATTCCGTCACGTTACAATTCCGTCAAATCATTTTTCAGAAGAAATTATGCGAGATGGTATCGGATTCGATGCTTCAAACTATGGGTATGCCGTAGTTGAAAAGAGCGATATGGTTTTTATTCCCGATCCTGACACGGCTTTTATTGATCCTTTCTGCGAAGTGCCTACTCTTTCCATGGGCGGTAACGCAATGATAATTGATTATCCGCAAAACCGTCCTCTCGATCAATATCCCAGAAATATTGTTATTGCCGCTGAAGAATACATGAAGTCCACAGGCGTTGCTGACACGATGTTTATTCTTCCAGAATTTGAATTTTACCTTTTTGACGACGTCAACTGGACAGTTCAGCCTTACTGCATAGGTGCATCCCTTGACGCCGAAATGGCTTATTGGAACAGCTCCTCACAAGGTATGGGGCACGTTGTTCCCAAACAGAAGAATTACCATATCGCAAAGCCTTACGATAATTCCTACGAATGCAGAAGCGAAATGTGTATGCTTATTGAAAAAGCAGGGATCCCCGTTAAATATCATCATCCCGAAGTCGGTGCTGCAGGTCAGTTTGAAATCGAACCCAAGCTTGGTCAGATGTCCAAAATGGCAGACGGAACAATGATGATTAAATATATCATTCACAACACTGCTGCAAAATACGGAAAGAGTGCAACTCTTATGCCTAAACCCGTTATGGGAGAAGCAGGTAACGGTATGCACGTTCACATTCTTCTTACTAAAGACGGCAAACCCGTTTTCTCTGATGACGAGGGATACGCACATCTCAGCAAGGAGGCTCATTGGTTCATGGGTGGTTTGCTCAAACACATAGCATCTCTTTGTGCTATTACAAATCCCAGCACAAACTCATTTAAACGTCTCGTTCCTGGGTTTGAAGCTCCCGTTACCGTTGGTTACGCTACTTCAAACCGTTCCGCTGTTATAAGAATCCCTGCATACGCAAAACAACCTATGGAACGTCGTTTCGAAATCCGTAATCCTGACGCAACCTGTAACCCTTATTTCTGCTATGCGGCTCTCCTTATGGCAGGTCTTGACGGTATTAAAAACAAAATTGATCCTCACGAAAACGGATGGGGACCTTACGATTTCAATCTTTTCAATCTTCCGGACGAGGAAAAAGCAAAGCTCAAAGGGCTTCCCACATCTCTTGAAGCTGCTCTCGATGCTTTGGAGGTGGATCATGATTATCTCACAGAAGGCGGTGTTTTCCCCGAGACACTTATTAAGAACTTCATAAAGAGAAAACGCGAAGAATGTAAAAAACTTGCCGCTATCCCGACTCCCGCAGAATTTGAAGCGTATTATAATTTGTAATTTAAAAAGAGAATTTAAAAAGGAGTTTTCAGTTATGGCTGATATAAGAGAAGTTTTGTCAAAGCATCCGGAATTAAAAAAGGATTTATTCGTTCGTGGATTTCTCATAACGGACAAAAAGTTAGAAACAGGTGATTTTCCTTTTTACGGCAATTGGAAAACTGAATTTCACTGCGGATACTACTTTATGGCACACGAGAAAGCAAATATGCATATTCTCGAAAAAGACGGAAAATGCTTTTTCCTTATGGGACATTCGTACAATCCTTTCACCATGGAAATCGACGAATTGAAACAACTTGAGTATATCGCAGAAAAACATGGAACGGACGAATATTTAGAACGCATAAGCGATATTACAGGCGTTTTTGTATTGGGTGACATTTCCGACGGAAGAATAAATTTCCTCGTTGACCCTTCGGGAATGCAATCTGCTTGCTACGGAAACGTAAACGGGAATTTTTATATTTCATCCCACCCACAGCTTGTTGGTGATATAAATAACTTGAAAATGGATTCCTGGGTGAAAAAATTAGTCGAATACAAATGGTATGGCAGAGTCATGGGACCTTATCTTCCTGGTGATTTAACTCCTTTTATCAACGTTAAAAGAATCGTCCCAAGCATATTTTATCATTTTGACAGCAAAATAAGTCATGAGAGATACTGGCCTCTTTGCGACTTTACAGAAACTCAAAACGAAAAAGATTATGATAAAATAATAATGGAAGCCGCAGATATTCTCAAAAACAATATGTTTTTGGTTTCAAAGAAATGGAAAAAGCCTTGGATATCCCTTACGGGTGGAATCGACAGCAATACCACGTTCGCCGCTGGTAACGGGGTTTATGATAAATTTGAAACGTTCAGTTATATTTCTGCTGAAAAAGAAGTTCCGGATACAGAAGCAGCCAAAATCATTTCCAAACGTTTCAACATAAAACATAACGTATATACCATTCCTGACAACAACGATGAATTGGATAATTTCGACGCGATTTTTGCAATTTTCGTACATAACAACGGATACATTGCCATCCCTAAACACAATGAAGCAAGAAAAAGGATTGTTCTCAAAAACAAATGCAGTTGCGACGTTGAAGTAAAATCATGGGTCTCCGAAACAATAAGAGCCTATTGGTATAAACATTACGGAAGAAAATCCATGCCTAAAATCTCGCCTAAACTTTTTAGAAACCTTTATAAAATATTTATCTTTAACAGAAAATTAGCTCACGAAGTTGATAAGATCTTTGCTGATTATCTTTCAAAATTTGAATATGATAAAATCCCCACATCATATCCTGCTGCAGATATGCATTAC
>JAZOCZ010000235.1:0-3328 GCA_045596755.1 Eubacteriales bacterium
GGTGCGTACGGAATAGGAACGTCCGCAGGCAACGTTTCAATTTCAGGCACAGGTAACGTTGTTGCGGAAGGAAAAAATGCAGGTATTTATTCAGCAACCAACGTTAACATAAGCGCCATAGGTACAGTCAACGCAAAAGGAGAAAATTACGGTATATTCAGCAAGAAGGCTACTGTAATTTCAGGCGCAGGAAAAGAAAACGTAAATGAGTTTTCAAACGTTATTGCTTCAGGTTACGGTACGAGCGGTATAGGAATTTACGCAACAACAACCTTCACCTCATCCTCATGCACCCTTAACGCAAGCGGTACGAAACAAGGTATATACTCTGTCGGCGTCCTTACAATCGGAGACAGATCCACAGTTGATGCTTCTTCCACTTCAAAAACGGCATACGCTGTGAATTCATCCGATTCAGTTAAAATTTCCCCATACGCTTCTCTCAAAGCCATAGGATTAAGCGTAGCGAATAATGGTTCGGTTTCTCCGGCGCCAATTTCCACGCACAATAATCAACCTGCATATGAAGTCAACTTCCTTTATGCAACGGTTGATAATTACAAAAAAGATAGCGACGGAAACATAGACGAAAGCACAAGAAACTACAAAAATGAATATTTCACGTCTCAGCTTTATATTGACGAACCGGGATACAGCACGTGGGAAAATCATTACGAGGTTTTCAAAAACTCTTATGTGGGCGTAGGTCACGAGGATAACAGCCTTTACATTTACTTACCCACAGGAAGCTATTTGAACTACGTAAGAGCATACGATATAAATGATTCAAGCAAATCGAACATGAAATTTATCGTCGATTACGGTATCGCAGGATATAACAAGATAGACGGCGAAGGCGAATTGATGTTCAACGCAACAGTACCAATGAGTGAATACACAAAGTACAGCGCTGAATTTGTATCTTCTCCAAACGTTATTTCAAGCAATATAGCTGTTTATCCTCTCGTTCCGTACTCCTTGGAAACATTCGTACTCTATGACAAAGACGGTGTACAGCTCACAGAAGACGCGATAGCTGAAATCGCAGAGAACGTTTCCAATTCCGACGGCGATGAATATTTCACGTGGAGCGAAGTTAAATATTATATTGAAAACATGGCAACAAGTGCAGTTGACGTGAAGATTTTGAAGGATTCCCTCGCATTCTCCACGATAACAGTTCCAAGCGGTGTTACGGTTAATATTTACACTTCTGAAAGCAACGTTAAACTGTTAAGAGGTACGTTTGACAGAACTCTTAAGAGCCATATGGAAGGAATTTACGTTTCCACCGACTTCGAGTTCGTTGACAGCGGAGACAGACCGTTTATCAACAGCACGTTAACGCAAGCAACATTGCTTCCAGGATATAAAAACATTTTGAAATACTATTCACCTTCAGATAGAAAATACGATTCAACAACGGGTTATCCCGAAAACAGCGGGGAGGAAAACAACGGTTTAACGTTGCCTTTGTTCCATCTCAACGGCACGGCTGACCTTAAAGTTGATTCAAAAGTATCATTTGACAACGTAAATATCAAATAATTCAAAAGGGGCTGTTGCACTAAACAAAGTGCAACAGCCCCAAGGCATTAGGAAAAAGGCAGAGTTGCCTTCAGCAAGGCAATAGGCATTAGAAAAGAAATTTTTCCTCACTGCGTTTCAAAAAAACATTTTATTATAATACAGAATCGTATTTTCCAACTTTTCAGAAAACCATTGAAAAATTCTTTTTCTTATGATAGAATAAAGAAAAAGTTTAAAAATACATTTTGCGGTCTATTTACGTTATGAAAAAATATTTATTCTTTATCCTGATTTTATCATTTATTTTTCCTTTGTCGGCAAAGGCGGAAAGCGTTCCGCTTTTTACCTTGGATAATGAAACGGTTGAGTTTTCTCCAATTGGGTATACGCCAACCGTAAAAACCGAAAACGACGAAATTCTGCAATTCATTTCATACTTTGCCATTGACACAAAAACGTCCGCTCCCGTTTCATTTCCATTAAAGGAAGCCGGAACTTATCAAATTTTTGCTTCATTTGACGGAAACGAAAAGTATGAAAAATATGAAGCGTCAAGTATTGTCACAATTGTTCCCGCATATGCAAAAATCGTCACAGAATATGACACGTTGGCATATTCCAAAATGGAAAATCCCGTGGAGTACAAAATTGAGCCGGAATGGGCGGTGGACTATCTTCGCATCGAAATAGATTATTTCCCCATAGAAAACGAGTTCTCCGTACCCGGCGCAAAAGTAAACGCCCCCATCGATTTAGGAACGTATTACACAGTTTTCAACGTTACGTCCAATTCGAAAAGTGTTGTTTGTGAAAACAAGTATATGCTATACAAAATCGCTCCGTACCGTGGCAAAAAACTGTCCTACGACGAAAGCAGACTTTCCGTTCCCGAAAGTTTCCTATGCGTTTTCCGGGATGTAAATACGGTATATGAAAAGGAAAAGGCGGTAACTGTAAATTACACCCTTTCCCCTGCCGCAATATCGGGAAAAATCCTTTACAGAACGGTATACAAAGACGGAACGTTTTCAGAATATTTCGAAGAAGCGCCCGTTGAACCGGGTGAATATTCCTGCGGTTATTTTCTTGGAAGCAAATGCATAGGCGAAGGAAATATATTTATCGACAAGCGAGAAGCGGTAATAACCGTCGGGAATGAAACCATCGAATACAAGGAAGGCGGAATAACACCATCCGCTTTATGTGAAGACGAAGACGTGAAGATTGAATTCACTGCATTTTTAATGGACGAAAACGGAAACGTCACAATGGAAGAATCATCTATACCCATTAAAAAATGCGGTAAGTATTCGATTATTGCTTATGCAAAAGACACGTTACATTACAAACGCACGTATGCCTACGGATTCATGGAAATTCTCCCGTCTACCCCGAAAATTTCCGTCACAAAAACACAATTCACCTATGACGGAACAGAAAAAAATATAGGTGTGGAGATAACACCTTCCGAGGTCAAGTATTCAGTACGCTATTTCGAATGGGAAGACAGAGAAAGCAACATTCCGCTTAGTTCCTCTCCCACGCGTGTAGGAAAATACCTCGCCGTTATAACCGCATACGATGACAACGGCAATTATACAACCGTTCAACAATCCACAGTGATGTATATAGACGAAGTTATCACGGCAAAACCCGAACCAAAATCAACGTTGCTTGAAAAGATACTATTTTGTGTCCTTGGTGCTGTTATTTCAGGAGGCGTTGCGGTAATGGTGTTTATGCGGAAGAAAGCAAGGCTTTCGCAGTAAGGCTTCGCCAAGGCAGGAGGCAGGAGGCA
>JAZOCZ010000236.1:0-1700 GCA_045596755.1 Eubacteriales bacterium
ATGCCACAGCGATTATTATCTGATATTCGTTGGCACCGCCTTTAACTTTGGCATCTATGGCAATGAAACAAGCGAGCAAAGAAGAAATCAAGCCCGCAAGTGTTACTGAATTCGCAAGATTATAATATCCTATAAACAAAACTTTTTCCTCCAACAAAGAGTATTTATTATAATTACATATCATGACAAACTTTCATACATTTTCAGATAACTTTCGTATCTTGACTCGGAAATCTCTCCTGATTCGACCTTTGCTCTCACTATACATCCGTCCTCTTTGGTATGTGAGCAGTCTCTCCAACGGCATTCTCCGTCTATGTCCCTCATTTCAGGAAACAAGAACTTCAGTTCCTTTTTGTCAATGGAAAGAAGGGTTCTGAAATCGCTGTCCTTCTCCTCATAATGAAGTTTCTTATCAACTTCAAGTCTTGTAAATCCAGGGGAATCCCCTATGTACGTATTCTCCCCCACTTTATGAAGTTCCGTATGTCTTGTGGTGTTTTTTCCACGCATAAGTTTAGCGGAAAGCTCACCCGTTTCAACGTTAAGGGAAGGATACATTGCGTTAAGCAAACTAGATTTTCCAACGCCTGAAGCACCTGTAAAAATAACCGTTTTACCAAGAATTTCTCTTTTCAACTCATCAATCCGACCATCGCAGGCACAGACTCTTATGCATTTCATTCCTGCCTTGGTATATATTTTCTCCAATTCATCGGGAGAACCTATATCGGTTTTATTTATTATTATCCACGTCTCAACGTCACCTGCAACTGCGGCAACGGTAAGTTTATCAATATTGTATAAAAACGGTTCAGGTTCACAAACGGCAACCACTATTGCAAGGACGTCAACGTTTGATGCCAAAGGTCTGACGAAAGAATTTTTACGATCTCCAATACCGACTATAAAGCCTGTATTATCATCGTTAGGCTCAAATTCTGCCTCGTCACCTGCCAAAGGCATTATTCCTGATTTTCTTATTTTCGTCGCTGTACGGCACTCATAAAGAGTGCCGTTTTCAGCTTCAACAGTATAAAGACCTTTAAGTCCTTTCAGTATCTTTCCCTTCATTGTACGCTCTCTCCCGAGCTTTCATCAGCAGAGGGAACGTATTTGTTTACGTAAACCGTAACAACGCTTTCTTTGTAAACTGTACCTCCGGAAGGAATGCTCTGGGCAATAATTACTCCAGGTCTCTTATTAGAATCCACCTGATCGCCTATTTTATATTTTATTCCAAGACGTTCAAACCATTCTATTGCTTCTTCCGGGGTTTTGCCTTCAAGATTTCTCATTATAAGGCTGTCTACTTCCCTGCTTATTACGAGTTCTATCTTCTGTCCTTTAAGCACTTCTTCGCCCGCTTTTATGCTCTGGTAAATTACAGTGCCAATAGGATAGAAGGATTTTTCTTCTGTAATAACGATATCCGTTATCTTTTCTGCTCTCAACGCTGAATCCGCCTGAACAGCAGTCATTCCGATAAGATAAGGAACTTTATGGGTTTCAGCATGAACGTTGACGTAGATAGTAATTGCCGTATTGGCACTTACGTTAGAACCGCCAGAAACGCTCTGTTTAACCACGATTCCATCTTCTGCTGAGGTATAAACATATTCAAACTTAACGTTTATAAGTCCGTAATTCTTCAAAAGTTTTTTTGCTTCGTCCGCTTTCTTGCCCAAAACGTTTATCAT
>JAZOCZ010000237.1:0-15941 GCA_045596755.1 Eubacteriales bacterium
CCATCGGGAGAAAAATTTCCTCAATTCGGAATTCCGAATTGAACAGTGGGGTATAATATGAGAATAGGAATTGGTTACGATGCCCACAGACTTGTGGAAGACAGAGAATTGATAATAGGCGGGGTCAACATTCCCCATTCAAAAGGGCTTTTGGGACATTCCGATGCAGACGTTCTTCTTCATGCCGTTTGCGATGCATTGCTTGGTGCGGCAGGGTTTGGTGATATCGGAAAGCATTTTCCTGACAAAGACCCCAAATATAAAGGAATTTCGAGTATGCTTCTTCTGGAACATACGGTTTCGCTTCTCGAAAACGCAGGCTACAAGGTTGTGAATATTGATTGTACAGTAGTTGCTCAAGCGCCTAAAATAGCACCTTATATTGATGAAATCAGAAAAAACATAGAAAACGCAACGTCAGCATCCGTAAACGTTAAGGCAACAACAGAAGAACATATGGGATTTACAGGCAGAGGCGAAGGAATCTCCGCCCATGCAGTTGCGTTGATTGATTGAAAATAATTGTAAAGGTATTTACCAAAACACAAAATATATAGTTTTGAAATCCGTTTCTTTCATTTTTCAAATAAGAAAGAAAGCATAAAATTTTTATAAACTTTATCCTGATGGAATGTTTATAGATATAATATATCAAAGCATTAGTTTCTTCTTTTGCTTCTTTTCTTCTTTTCAAAGAAGAAAAGAAGAATAAATTCAAAAATCGGAGAAAATCTTATGGCGGAAAAACTCAATTATATATCAGAAAACATAAAAACGGGAATACGGCTCAACACCTTGAAAACAAACCGTTTTAAAACGAACTTGCTCACCATAAACGTAATAACGCCGTTGAAAGAGGAAACCGCTTCGAGATTTTCCCTTCTTACAGACGTGCTTACAGCCGCTTGTGAAAAATACCCTTCTCTCGTTGAGCTTGGAAAACGCATGGCAGACCTTTATTCAGCTTCTGTCAATGCATTTGTTCAGAAAAAGGGCGAAAAACAGATTGTTGTTTTTGAACTCTCGCTTATCAATAACGAATACGCATACGATGGATCGGATTTATTTGACGAAGGAACGAAACTTCTTTCAGAAGTTATGCTCCGTCCATATTTGAAAGACGGAAAATTTGACACCGAAATAGTTGACAGAGAGAAAAAGAACCTTATCGATTCCATGAAGGAAAAAATTAACAATAAAGCGTCATTCGCCAACGATAGATGCGGTGAAATAATGTGCGAGGGCGAACCCTTCTCATTGGATGTCAACGGAACAATTTCAGCCGTTGAAAATACTACCGTAGACAGCCTTATGGATGCATACAAAGAACTTTTTTCCAAGTATCCCATTGAGATTTTCTATGCGGGAAGCATGTCGCACCAGGACGTTAAAAACTATATAAATAAAAACATTTCTCTCCCCGAAGGCGAAAGAAACGTTACGTCTGAAACGGTAATAAAAGATGCAGGCGAACTTAAAGAAGTTGAAGAATCCTTTGACGTAAGCCAAGGTAAACTTATTTTGGGATTCAGAACAATTTTTGTTCCAAAAACCGACGAAGAACTTTTGGATATCCAGCTTTTCTGTGATATTTTCGGTTCTTCCCCCACAAGCAAACTCTTTATGAACGTTCGCGAAAAACTCAGTCTTTGCTATTATTGCAGACCAATATATACGGCTCTTAAAGGCGTTATGCTTGTGTCAAGCGGAATTGAAACTTCAAACTTTGAAAAGGCGAAAACAGCTATTTTAACAGAACTTGACGCTATGAAAAACGGTGATATTTCCGACGAGGAAATGGAAAACGGAAAAAGGTCTGTTATCAATTCATTCAAAATGGTAACGGATAATTTGGGCGGTATTATCTCGTGGGGTTCTGTTCGCCGTTTGTACACAGACGGAAGAATTGCAACTCCCGAAGAATTTGCAGAAAAGGTTGACTCAATAACTAAAGAACGAATTGTTGCAGTTGCAAACAGATTGAAACTTGACACCGTATATTTATTGAAAGGAGAAGCCGAATAGGAAAAATGGAAACAAGAGAAAACAAACGTTTAGGCGAGAAATACTACTATACAAAACACAAATCGGGTCTTGATATCTATCTTTTCCCAAAAAGTTTCACCACAACTTATGCAGTTTTTGCCACAAAATACGGCTCAATTGACAGAATTTTCAGAGTCGAAGGAGAAACGAAAGACACCGTAATTCCCGACGGTCTTGCCCACTTCATGGAGCATAAACTCTTTGAAAACGAGGACGGAACTGACACCTTCTCACGTTATGCAAAATTTGGCGGAAGTGCAAACGCATATACGTCATTTGAAAAAACTGCTTATCTTTTTTATGCAACGGACAACGTAAAGGAAAATCTTGAAGTTCTTCTCGACTTCGTCAGACATCCTTATTTTACAAAGGAAACCGTTGATAAGGAACAGGGGATTATCGGTCAGGAAATCAAAATGTACGATGATCTTCCCTCATGGAAGGTATATTTCAATATGCTTTCTGCCCTTTATCAGAACCATCCCGTTAAAATAGATATTGCAGGAACAGTTGATTCCATTGCGGAAATAACCCCTGAAATTCTTCACAAAACCTATAAATGCTTCTACAATTTATCCAATATGGTTCTCTGTATCAGCGGTAATATTGATATGGAAACGGTTTTATCCGTGGCGGATAAGGTTTTGACAACTCCCGACGAGGAAATAAAAATCGAACGCAAATACCCTTACGAGCCTGAAGAAATTGCGGAAGAAAAAATTACGCAGGCTCTTGACGTCGCCCTCCCCCTTTATAACATAGGTCTAAAATTGAAGCATCCCGAAGCCCCCGAGGGAAAATACAAATTTTTCGTTGAAAATAACATTTTGCTTACCCTTCTTTTTGATGAAAGCAGTGATTTTTACGGCAAACTTTACGACGAGGGACTTATTAACGGAAAATTCGGAGCAAACTACGAAGCATTCAGAGACGTTGCTCTTGTTTGCATTGGCGGGTCGGGAGAAGACCCAGACGCAGTTTTCAACGCCATAAAAGATGAATTTGAAAAGAGACGCAATCAATTCTTCACGGAAGAAGAATTTGAAAGGGCTAAAAAGGCTCTTTATGCCGCCCAACTTTCCTGCTTTGATGGTACGGAGCAGATAGTTTCCACTTTCCTTTCTCTTATTTTCGAAGGAATGGATCTTTTAGAGCTTACAGATTATATCGCAAATGCTTCATATGAAGACGTTAAACGTTGTTTTGAAGAAAATTACAGAACAGACAAAATGGCTATCTCGATGATAGTTCCAAGACAGTAAGGAGAACTATATGAAGCATGTTATCGGATTCCCAGGCCTTTTCAAAGACAGATTTGTCATTGATAGAGTAGCTTTTGACTTGGGAAAACTTTTAGGTTCTGACAAACCTATGTATATTTATTGGTATGGACTTATTATAGTTACTGCTATGATACTTGCATACGTTTACGCTATGATCCGTGCAAAAAAATCCGAGGGCATTGAAGAAGATCATACGATGAATATTGCCCTTTTTGTATTGCCCATCGGAATTATCGGTGCGAGAACTTTTTACGTTCTGACGAATCTTGACCATTTCGATTCGTGGAAAGAAGCGGTTTTTGGGATTCGTGACGGTGGGCTCGCTATCTATGGTGGAATCGTTTTTGGACTTATCACCATTCTTGTATATTGCTTTATCAAAAAAATCAATGCATTGAAAATGCTTGACGCCATAGCTCCCGCAGTTATGATAGCGCAGGCAATCGGCAGATGGGGAAATTTCTTCAACGCTGAAGCGTACGGAAGTTCAGAAGGCGTAAAGAGCTTTATTTTCAGAATGTCTATAGCGAATTACGAAACGCCGTATGCTGTAAAATACGTACATCCAACTTTTTTATACGAATCCCTTTGGAACGTTTTGGGATTTATTATTGCCAACATTATTTACAGAAAGAAACGAGTAAACGGTCAAATTTTCTGCTTCTACCTTGCCTGGTATGGCATAGGCAGAGCATTTATAGAACTTCTCAGAACCGATAGCTGTATGATATTCGGTAGCTTTGATTACAGAGACCCTCTCGACTTCTTTAGAACAGCAACAAAACCAGGACTTAAAGTTTTTATTTACCTCAGCCTGCTCCTTGTAATCGTTGGAATTTCTCTTTATTTCTATTTGAGAAAAAAGGCGTTGGAAGAAGAATACGAACTTTATGAAATGAGCGAGGATCTTGAGTACGAATACGAGGAATTTGAAGAAACTGACAAAATTGAAGAAGTTTCCACAAAATCCGAAGAAGCTGAAGCGGAATACAAGCCATGTGTAACGGACAATCTCCCAGAAAATTTTGAGATTCCAAGATGTGCCCCCGATGAAGAAGATTCATGCGAAGATGGGTACGAAGAATAATAAAATCCAAATAAAAGGTTTTTAAAAATGAGCATAATAATGGATGGAAAGGCTCTATCAATTGAAATAAGAGCCGAAATAAAAGCAAAAATTGATTCGCAAAAAGCAAAAGGAATTGAGCCTCCCTCACTTGCTGTGGTTTTGGTTGGAGACAATCCCGCTTCGAAAATTTACGTAAGGAATAAGAAAAACGCATGTGCAGAAGCAGGAATCACAAGCTATGAATATACGCTTCCCGAAACCGCTTCGGAAAAAGAGGTTTTATACCTTATTGAAAAACTCAACTGCGACGATAAAATAAATGGTATCCTTGTTCAAGTTCCGCTTCCCAAAGGAATTGACGAGAAAAAGGTTATTGATGCCATAGCTCCCGAAAAGGACGTTGACGCTTTTTCAGAAATCAATATCGGAAAATATTTTTTAGGAGAAGCGAAATTTCTACCCTGCACCCCAGGCGGTATTCTTCATTTGCTTGATAAATACAACATTGACGTAAACGGCAAAAATTGCGTTGTCATCGGCAGAAGCAACATCGTAGGAAAGCCTATGGCACTTTTGCTTTTGCAAAGGAACGGAACGGTTACTGTTTGCCATTCAAGAACGAAAAACCTTGAAGAATACACAAGAAACGCGGACATTATTGTTGTTGCTATTGGTAAGCCTAAATTTCTTACAGGCGACATGATAAAAGAAGGTGCTGTCGTTATTGACGTAGGAATAAACCGCTTACCCGACGGTAAGGTTACAGGCGACGCAGATTTTGAAAGCTGTGAAAAAAAGGCTTCGTTCATTACCCCCGTTCCAGGCGGAGTAGGTCCTATGACTATAGCAAGACTCTTACTTAATACGCTTGAAGCATCAAAAAATAAATAGTTTAAAGCGCGAAGACATTCCCGTTTTTCGCGCTTTTTTTTGAAAAACCGCCCCATTTAAACAAATGGAGCGGTTTTTATATTATGACAACACTTTATTTCTCTTTACCAAGGGCGTGTGGGTCTATTTCCCCCCGGTCCTCCACCCATACCGCCGCTGTTTGTGATAGTGGATGATTGTGTAACAGATGCAAGCTGTGATCCGCCTGTATACTGATTTGAAGGATAATATCCGCAGGTGTTTTCTCCAACACCTGTGCCCCCCGTAAGAATCTGATAGGTATTACCCGTTGAAAGTCCTGAAGACGAGAACACGATGTGTCCAAACTGTTTTGTTGTTTTGAAAACGCAAAGAACAGTTCCAGAGCTGTTTTTAATAGCCAAGGTAGTTCCTGCACTTCCTGTTGCATTTACCGCAAACGCACATTGTGTTGAAGACGTTGAGTTTGAAAGACATTCGTTTGCCATTCCTGAGCTTCCCAAGGAAAGCAACAATCCACCTGTTATGGAAAGAGCACCGTTATGGTCCATTGAGCTGTTTCCACCATTTGTAGGACCTTCGCAGAATATTTTACCGCCTGAAATATTAAGATTTCCATTTGAGTCAAGTCCGTCGCCTGACGCGTTAACGTATACGAAGCACTTACCGCTGAAATTAAGACTATAGCTTCCCGAAGAACTTGCTCCGGGGAACCATCCGCCACTTGAATCCGCACCGCCTGCGGCATTGAATCCATCATCTGAGGCGGTCACTTTAACGAAAGCCGTACCGTTTACATATATATTAAGTCCTTCAATACCTTCGTTGGATTTGGTTATTTCCAGTTCGCCACCACTTATTGTAAGAGTTTCTTCCGCGTGTACACCGTCGTCTCCCGAACCTGCAACTACCTTACCGCCCGTCATTGTGAAACTGCCGTTGGAATGTATGGCATCGTCAGATGCGTTTATATACATATTGCAATTTTTGACGGTGATGGAGTTTCCTTTAATACCCTTGTAGCTCTCCGTATCTGTAGAGCTTACTTTATTGGAAGACCCGCCATTTGTGGAAATAGTAATATTATATCCCGAAGGAACAACAACGTTTGTTCCTGATGGAATTGCACCGTTATATATTTCAATTTCACCTATACGCAAAATATAGTTTGATGCGGCAGAAGCTGACATATGAATTCTTACGTATTTAACATTTGTGGCGTTTCCGCTTATAACCGCACTGTAACCGTAATCCTGATACAAACCGAAAGCAGAACCGCTAACGCTTCCGAACACAGAACTGAAATCTGTTCCGTTTGATGAAGTGTAAACTGTCACGGAATCAGGCAAGCCTCTGTTTGAGCTTCCTTGTCTGAGTCCCATGTTAATAACAATATTTTGAACGTTGCTTACAGAAGCCAATTTAAAGTCCACCGTTACACCACCGTTTGAACGAGTTACCTCTACCCAATCTCCCGATGTATAACCTACCCAGCTTCCGTCATTGATAGCTCCGCTTCCATAACCCGATGAATCAGCACTCCACGTGGGATCACAATAAAGAGCATCCGCAGAAACACTTCCTGTTGAAATAACGTAGCTTCCGCCGTTCGCTTTCGAAGCAACGTTTGAAGATACGTCAGCTCCCGAAGCTTCATTCCCCGAAGAAGAACCGTCATATCCGTTGTTTATAACGAGTTTTCCGTCTGCCTGTATACCATCATATTTTGCAGTAATAGTCAATTTTCCGCCCGTAACGTCTACATCTCCCTGACCAACGGTTACACCGTCAGATGCTTTTATTCCATCTCCCAAGGAAGACGTGATGGTTATTTCACCGCCGCTTATACCAACGTAAAGATTACTCTTTATTCCGTTTCCCGTACAGTTAAGAATAGAAACGCCTCCTGACACGTACACGGCGGAATCGCCTTTGAATGCATTATCTGCATTGGTTACTTTAATAGTTCCGCCTTTAACGTAGAGATAAGTTCCCTGGAAGCCTTCACCTGTAGGAGAAGTCACAGTTATAGTTCCGTTATTTACGGTAAGAGTGCCTGCTGTTCCCAATAAAGAATCACCTGAGGCATCGAAACAGTCAAGTCCTGCGTTTATGGTTATTGTGCCACCGTTTACGTTCAAGGTATTAGTTGCTTTTATTCCGTTTCCCGTACACGTGATATTAACGTTACCTCCAGAGATTTCAGCAGAATCTGAAGATTTTATGCCATTATCAGCCGCAGTTACGTTAACCGTTCCAGCACTCATTGTGAAAGCTGTTGCCGCCTTAACACCTTCACCTGTTACAGCTGCGTTGAGCGTTCCGCCCGTTATATCAATAACCAATTCGCTTTCGAAAGCATCGCTTCCTGCCGCTTTAACCGTTGCTGTACCTGCGGAAAGATAGATTCCGTCGTTTGAATGGAATCCATCGTTCACAGCGTTAAGCACGTTAACGTTTCCACCTTCAAAGAAAATTTCGTCGTCACTTGCAACCGCATGTTTGAAGTTACCCGTAACGTTGAGAGTTCCTTCACCTTTTATTTTAAGGTCACATTCCGCAAAAATTGCGGCTTTAGATGCATTTGTATAAGTTGATGAATCTGTCAGAGTGTTTGTTGTTCCGTCAACTAAAATGATATGACCGTTCTTTGCACTTTCAAAGAATACGGGTCCGTTTTCCTTGCTTGAAAGGTTAATCCCGCAGAAATGCAGTTTGACATTGTCTTCTTTTCCAGCCTGAACAATAATATGTCCGTCACTACAAGACCCTGTAACCTTATAATCCCCTGCTAAAGTTACTGTTGCTGTTGTTCCCGAAACGGAAGCACCAACACCCGATACATTGACGGATGATTCTGTGAAATGTATAGTTCCCGTATATTCAGAATTTTCCTCCGAAACTTCTTCGGAGCTTTCTTCAGTGCTTTCCGCAGAAGATTCTTCAGAAAGAACATCATCGGAAGACTCCTCTGAAACGTAAGAATCTTCATACAAATCAAAATTTCCTAAAAAATGAGCTTTGATTCTGAGATAGTCTGTAGAATCAATTGAAGCACTTCCGTCAACGTCTGCGGCTTCAAAATATGCACTATCAAGAGTTATTGTATTAAGACAATAATATTTTATGCGAAGATAATCTGTTGTATCAACAATCCCGCTTCCGTCAACGTCACCCATTACAACTGCAAGGTAAGAATTCTGCCCAATATTTACGGTACATCCTGTGCAGACATAAGCCTTTGTTCCATTAGCAAAGGTTACAGTTGTTTCTTCCTCTATGGAAGTAATTAAATCGGTTGGAGTAATTTTTTCGGGAATCCCCTTCAGATATTCTCCATCAATAGTGAGATTATACTTTGCGGAAACACTTGTCGCCCATGCATAAATGGGAGATAACGTTGTCAGACACAAAAGTACAACCAACGAAAACGCCATAAGTCTGGTTCTTTTCATAGCTTTTCTCCTGAAAATATTTTTTGAATATGCTACGTATCATTTTATCGGTTGAAAATTAAAAAAACCTTAATAGGAAAAATTTTTTCAAAAAAAAGGAACGTCTATGGGTTTTCTTGAATAAAATATATTAAAAGACATAGCAAGGAGGTATTTATACGGACAGAAGACCTGCATACGGAACTTTGAAAATATTCGCTTTCGAGGGAAATGAAAACTCACCCATGGAAGGTGTTTTCGTTGAAATTGAATCGGAAAACATGAGCGGATACACCGATTCGGAAGGATTTCTCTTGTTTACCCTTCCGTCAGTTCCCTCCGAGTTTTCCTATATTGCCGAATCAAAAGAGCCTTTTGGAGTTTACGAAGTCGTTGCATCAAAAGAAGGATATGTCACAAGGCGATACGTTGACGAACAAATATTCGAGGATATAACCACGTTAAGAAAGGTTGATCTTTCAAGAAAAACAGATGATTCTCCAGAAGAACATATCGTGAAAACTCCGAAAACGAGAAGGTTTTCCCCTGCCCCCGTTCCAGACGTGGCTACCACAGCCGCTGTTACATTTGGCGAGGTTATTATCCCCGAGGATATAACTGTTCATTTAGGCTTACCATATGAAGACGCACAGAACGTTACGATTCCATACGTGGAATACTTAAAAAACGTTATCGCAAGCGAGATATACCCTACATGGCCTGAAGAATCTATTATTGCAAATTTTTATGCTCAAAACTCCATAGCTCTCAACAGGATATATACGGAATGGTACAGAGCCCAAGGGTATGACTTCGATATTACAAATACTACGGCTTTCGACCAGGCGTTTTTCTACGACAGAAGCACGTTCGAGGAAACAAACGCCATAGTTGACCAACTTTTCAGAAATTACGTTTCAAGAGTCAATTCAAAAGAGCCACTTTTTACCTCGTACTGTGACGGAAGGCAAACAATGTGTAATGGACTTTCTCAATGGGGAAGCGTAGCACTTGCACAGCAAGGGAAAACTTATTTTGAAATTCTGACAAATTATTATGGAAACAACATAGAGATAAGAACTGCACAAATTCAAGCCGATACACCAGATTCATTCCCTGGCAATTTAACAATTGATTCGTCGGGAGATGCGGTTAAAAATATTCAAAACAGATTGAACAGGATTGGTATAAACTATCCGCAGATTCCCTTTGTTTTTTCCGACAACAACGTTTTTGACGTCAACACTGAAATTGCGGTCAGAGCCTTTCAAAGAATTTTCGGTCTTCCCATCACGGGAATAGTGGACAGAGAAACCTGGTATGAAATACAATATATTTATACCGCTGTCAAACAGCTTGCCACGTTACAATCCGAAGGAGAGCGGGAGGAATCGGACGAATTTGGTGGGAGAGACCTTTCCCAAGGGGACAGAGGAGCGGATGTTTTAAGAATTCAGCGATATTTATACAGAATTTCCGATTTTTTGAATGGTGGATTTTCGGCATCGCCGCCAACGGGAGTTTATTCAAGCGGAACACGAGACACGGTAAGGGCATTTCAACGGTATTTTGATTTGCCACAGACGGGAATTATAAATGAAGAAACGTGGAACAAAATAGTAAGCGTTTATTATTCAATTCTTGAAAACATTCCCGAGGAAGAAATGGCCTTGGAAAGATACCCAGGGGAACCAATACGACAAGGCGCGGAGGGGGAAAACGTATTATTCATCCAACGTGCTTTAAATTCCATAAGAAATACGATTTCAGGTATAAATTACGTTTCCCAGGATGGACGTTTTGGCCCTGCCACAGCTACGGCAGTAAGGCAATTTCAGCAATTTTTCTCACTCACTCCAGATGGAATTGTAGGACCTACGACGTGGGAGAGGATAGTGGAAGTTTATTACGCTACACTAAACGCGGGAACGTAAAAAGATGCGGAATAATAAAAAATGCTTTTCCCTGAAAATCGTGAAAAGCATTTAATTTCATTAAATTATTATTTAAACTCGTATTCGTATAAATCTATAATCAGAACGTTCAGCTTGAAATTTATATTTTCATTTATTCCGAATTACGCATTCCGAATTAAATGAACTATTCCGAATTACTTCTTATTTTCGCTTATTTTTTGCTGAAAACAATCGTAAAAGGCTCTGTTGGGTTCGAATTCAACCAACATCCGTTTTCCGTTGAATTCGCAAACATAAATTGCGGAAGCAGCACAGATATTCTGATTAAAATTATATTTTCTCGTTATATATCCATATTCCGAAGCGTTTTTCTGATATGACTTCTTATCCGTAAGAACAACGGTTTCGGACAAAGCGAGAGAGCATACCAACGTTACTTTATTTCCAACCTTTTTTCTCACCTCGAAGCTATCTTCCGTAAGGGTGTATTCCATCTCGGTCATGGTGTACCTGACCACCATATTTATTCCAACGGCAAGTACAGCTATAAATGCAAGCTGGTATATTCCATGATATGACGTGGACGCTGTGGAACAAGCCGCAGTCACAAGAGCAAGAACTACGAAAAATCCTATAAGCAAAACTGCTTTTTTAGGGTCACGTTCAGGTTTACATTTAATCATTTTTTCATACACTCCTTGTGGGCGCATATAATTTAACAAGGCTTATAGCAAAAAAGAATCACTACACAATACTGAGAAAATCCATTTTTGTTCTGAATCGCTTTTGCTATAGTCATTAAAGAAAGGCAGGTTTTCAAATGAACAATTTTCCAAAGGAAAAAATTCTCGCAATGGATAACGAATCCCTCAAAAATCTCATTATGGAGATAAACGAAAAAGCAGGCGGAAATCCACATAGTGCCAAAAGATTGTCAGAAGATATTCCATCTTTAAAAAATCAGATATCCAAAATGAGCGAAAAGGATGCCGAAAGGCTCATAAGTAAAATCGGAAACCAAAAGGCAGAGGAAATTCTTAAAAAACTCGGCAATATTTAATTTCGGGAGGTGTTCAAAATAGATAGTGAAACCGCAAAAAAGGTTATGGATATACTTTCCAATCCCGAAATGCTGAATAAAATTTCAGCCATTGCATCAGGCGTATCAACGACAAAACAACCGCCACCGCAACAAGAAGCCGTACCTGCATCCATATTCCAAAATTTGAATAACGCATCCACACCAATACGCACGGATTCAAAATCCGACCTTCTTTTAGCGTTAAAACCTCTTTTGAAGGAAAGCAAACGTGGAAAGGTTGATGCAGTTATCAAAGCTCTCACCGTAACAGCGGCAATTTCCAAAATCAAGGAAGGAGGCACTTTTAATGTTTAACAGTTCCTACGGCGGAATAGAATCCGACGGTATGATGAACAATTTAAGGCAAGAACAATTCATCAAACAAAACGACGAAGCAACCGAAGCCGTATTCAAACAAAATGGATGTGAAAAAAGCGGTAAAAAGGGGTTATTCGGCTCATCTTTTCTAAAAAACATTGAAACCGACGACCTGATACTTATAGGAATCGCTCTTCTTCTACTTCTTGACGGAGACGGTGACAACGATATTTTCGTTTTTATTATTGCCGCGTTGGTTCTTTTATCTTAAATATTTCCTTTGGGCTTTGAATATGCGTTCAAAGCCCAAAAAATTATTCTTTTCCTTTTTTTCGTTCTTCCTCGGAAATGAGAAAATCAATATAGCTTTCAGCCAATTTTCTTGATTTTGGAGGAAGGCTTTTTATTTTTCTTACAACGTCACCCTCTGAATGAGGTCTTACAACCCTTTCGGGAACAACATGCCCCGACGCAAACATAAGGTCGTCAAATGTAACGCCCTCGGCACAATGCTCTGCTATTTTTTTGATAAGCTTCGGTCTTGGAGGATTCTCCTGCGCACATAAAACAAGTTTTCTCATCTGGACGTAGCTAATATCACATTCTATAGCAAACTGTCTCAAGCTACGCTCTCCCCTTGCTTTTTCAAGGAGCATTGATAATATATTTTTTCTGAATCTTGAAGTTTCCAAAATATGTCACTCCTCGGTTTTAATAAGTGCAGCGCCAATTGCTGTGGCATGGGATGCATTTTCAGGGATGATAAATTTAACGGGGAATGTTTTTTCAAAATTTTTGAAAAGAATTTTAGCCTGCGGGAAATCGGAAAGTTGACCTATGAGGATAATGTCACTGCATCCTTTCTCCCTCGCGGCAAACATTGCAAGCATTGCCGCCGTTTCAAAAATCATATTTATAATTCCGAGGGCAATATCCTCGGTTGTGGCTGTATCACTCATTTTTCCGAAGTTAGAAGCGGTTATATCAGCAGACAAGGTTGGTCCTATTTCCTTCTTGGAAATATCTTTTATACGCAAATCGATATTTTCAAGGTTGCCTGATTTTGCCACGTCCACAACGTGAGAAATATCATTAAGACCGAGCATTTTACGTGACAGACCCATAAGAGTTCCGCCACCAACGCCCGTTCCGCCCAAATATTCGGAAACGCCGTTTCTTTCAGCGTAAACAAGAGAAGTTCCCGTACCAAGACTTACTATAATAGCCTTATCACATTCCGTAAGGTACAAACCACCCTCTGCTCCCGATTGAAATTCGGAAACGCTTATGGTTTCAATTCCGTATATGTCTGACGTTATATATGCCGCGCCAACGCCCGTTACCATTATTCGTTCAACGTCAGAAAGTTTTATTCCGTTATCTGCAATAAATTTGCCGAAAGCACCGTATACAGATGCAACAGGGTCGCTTGATTTTACTATAAGGGGAGATAAAAGCTCCCCTTTATTGAAGCCGACAATTTTCGTTGTACTTCCGCCAACGTCTATTCCTATTCGGATACTCATAAATTTGTAACCCTCGCTTTTAGAAATTCAAAAGTCATAGCTATACAAGCCTCTGAAATTGTCTCTGAAGGATTCGATCATTGTCATCGTAAAAAGCAACTGTATGCTTTTATCTTATGAACAACCTCCACAAGTAGAACAGCTTCCTGAACAACCGCTTGCAGGAGAAATAGCTGCAGTTATAACCTCATTTATTGTGGAAAGCATTGAATCAAGCTCAACCTCCGCTTCCTTCATTTCCTTCATAGAAGCAACGTTCTGAATCTGAACCATAAGCTCGTCAAGTCTTTTTTCAAGATCTTCAAGAACTTTTTTGTCAGGATCTTCCTTCTTTTCTTCTTCCTGCTTAAGAATATGCTGAACGTTATATTCTCTGATAAGAGCGTGAGCTTCTTCGTCGCTTATATATTTTTCTTTTGCTTCGTTGTATCTTTTTACTGCGGGGTCTTCTCTCAATTCGTTTGCGAAATCACCCAAAAGGGTCAAAAGCTTATCTGTCATTTCTGTATCTCCTATTTTATAATAATATTTTTTTGAAAAAGAGTTTTTATTTTTTGGTTTCTGACTTTTTTGTTATATCTTCTGATACAAAGATAAGTTAAAACTGTCATTATTATTGCCATTATCATTGAAAAAGGACTGAAAAGCAAGCCTATCCAGAATTTGTCAACAATAACGTTTCCCTCACCGTCGGATACGGCAACAAAGTTATTTTTGAAGATTTTACCGTCTGCGGTCATTACTTTATCTTTTTTAGAATCGTATTCTTTATAAACCTTTTCGGCAGTTTCCTTATCTGTTGCTCGGGTAAACCTTTTTACGCCTTTACCGTCTTCAAAAACGAAAACCTCGCCTACGTCATTGAAAGCATAAAGCTTTCCGTCCATACAGGCAATACCACCGTCATACGATGGCGCAAGCGTTTCAGTTTCCCCCGAGGGAATCTGATATCTTTCTATAAAATTGCCTTTTTCATCATAAACGTTTATATCAAAGGTACGGCTGTAAAACACGTATACTCTGCCCTTTCCGTCAGCGGCAACTCCGTCTATTTGCGAAAGAACGTTTTTCTCTGTTTTCTGAATAATTTTATATGATGCGGAAGGGTTTCTGTCCTTCCCGCCATAAATCATAAAACAAGCAAAAAATCCTACAAACAAAGCAAAGCACAGAATAGCAAGCAAAGCAGAGCGTATTATGGATGCTTTTGAATAATAATATTTATACGTTTTGGGAGTTTTAGACGTATTTTTCTTCTTTTCCATTATTAGCCCCTCTCCCTGCCTTTCAGAATATATGCCGCCGCAGAGGTTATTTCAACGTCTGTAAACGTTCCAACCATAGCGTTTCCTTCAAAGTTCACTATTTTGTTTCCCGACGTTCTTCCCGAACACATTCCGTTTTCGTTGGAATCGCAAAGAACTCTGACTGTTTTTCCAACGTATTTATCGTTCAATTTGTCTGCAATATCGTTTTGAACAGAAGAAAGAAGCTCAAAGCGTCTGACCTTTTCTTCGTGAGGAATCTGATCCTCCATCTTTGCCGCAGGAGTTCCAGGGCGGGGAGAATACAAAAATGTGAAAATCATATCGAATTCAACCTGCTTTATGATATCAACGGTTTCAAGAAATTCCTTTTCCGTCTCCGTAGGAAATCCGCAAATAATGTCCGTTGTCATGGTTATTCCAGGAACAAGGGATTTTATTTCAAGTGCTTTTTCCAGATATTTTTCCCTTGAATATCGACGGTTCATTGCGGAAAGGACTCTGTTATTTCCCGATTGAACGGGAAGATGAAACTGCTTTGCCACGTTGGGAACGTCCCTTATCACTTCGAAAAGCTCACGGGATGCATCCTTTGGATGCGAAGTCATAAATCTAAGGAAATATTCTCCGTTAAAGCTCCCCGCACGTTCAAGAAGCTTTGGGAACGAGATATCGCCTTTATATGAGTTTACGTTCTGACCGAGAAGCATTATATCTCCATAGCCTTGCATTACGAGATTTTCAACTTCAGCAAGAATTTTTCCGCTTTCTCTGCTTCGTTCTCTGCCTCTGACGTATGGAACAACACAGTAAGTACAGAAATTATCACATCCATACATAATGGAAACCTTCGCCTTGTGGCTACTGTTTCTACGCAGGGGTAAGCCCTCTGCTATAACACCAAATTCGTTATGTGGCAAATCGCTTATATAAACCGAGCGTTTTTTTGCGGTTTTTGCATTTCTTATAATCTGAGGAAGCATATAAAGCTTGTCCGTCCCGAAAACGAAATCTACGTACGGATAGCTTTTCATAAGAGCCTCTCTACGCTCCTTCTGTTCCGCCATACAACCGCAAACGCCAATAAGAAGTCCCTTATTCTGCTCTTTCAGTTTTTTGAACTGACCTGTTCT
>JAZOCZ010000238.1:0-7387 GCA_045596755.1 Eubacteriales bacterium
CTCGTCCTATTAAAGAAATTGCAAGATTGCTCGATTGCAGTGAATCTACTGTTAATAAAGAAATCAGGGCTATTAAACAATCTTTGAAAGAAAAGTTGGAAAAGGAGGGGTATATACTATGAAAGAAAATCAATTTTTAGACGGTTTAAATAATATAGAAGACGAAATTGTTGAGCAATTTATAAATATGGATTGCAAACTTCAAGAGAGTGCACGTAAAAAAACAAAAATTATTTGGATTCGATATAGTGCTATGGCATCTTGTATAGCATTGATTGTCAGTGCAGCACTCTTGGTGCCAAAGATTTTTAATGATGATCCGCAAACTGTTGTATCTAATTCAGATATAAGTCACGGTGATTTCTATATCAGCGAACCCGAGCAAAGCGAACCCGAGCAAAGCGACCCCGATTCAAGCGAACCCGAGTCAAGTGAACCCAATTCAAGCGAACCTGAGTCAAGTGAACCCGAGTCAAGCGAACCCGAGTCAAGTGAACCCAATTCAAGCGAACCCGAGTCAAGTGAACCCAATTCAAGCGAACCCGAGTCAAGTGAACCAAATTCAGAACTTCCGCCTATTCCCAATTGGGATGATGCAAAATATTCATCATGGCAAATTTCCCAATTATTTAATAATCAATATGAATCTGTATCAACAAAAGCATATACAACAGTTGTTGTACCTGATGCTAAATATTTACCTATTGATGAATTACCGAACGAAGAATATCTTCCTTTGTATTATCAAATTGGTATCGAACCAGATTTGTCTTGTGAACCTGATGAATCAAATGAATTCGGACTGAACGAGGAGGAATTACTTAGCTTTTTTGACGAACAGCTTCCCAATGCTTCGGATTTTATAGGAGTTAGTATACCGAAAGAAAAGTTTACAAAGATGCAATTTTCTAACAGACTTGTTCTTTATTACGATATGGGATCCCACTACATAATGTTAAATCAAAATGAAGACTTTAATTCTTTTTGCGTAAGGGGAAAACAAACTTCTATTGTAGGCGGAGAAACAATTCAAATTGATCAGCGATTGTCTGATGAAGAAATTATTGAGACAATTCAAAACGTGAAAAATAAACTTTTTGAAGCTTTTGATGTGTCTTTCACCGATGTGAAAATCACAAGATCGTTTGACGAATATTCGACCAATGGAGCTAATTATATACATATTTACTTTTATGACAAAAACGCTCATCTTTTAAATTCTTTACAAAAAATTCCTGTGTCAGATTATATTTGTATCTCCTTTGATAATAACAAGAATTTTACTGGAAAAAATGCAAGTGACAGCATTTTGAACAACTGCGAGGTTACATATTATGAAATGAGATATGATCTTCAAACCAAATACGCCGTCAAGTCAAATGCGGAAATAATTTCAATTGAGGAAGCGGAGATATTGTTGTATAATGGTTATGTGTTTGGCGGTCATTCCTGCTCTTTGTGTATGGCGTCACAGGAAAATGTGAGCTTTGAAGGGTATGATTTCGTTGATATTGAGTATGTATTTCAAACTGAGTCAATATATAATAATATGAATTTAGGAGTGCCGTTTTACGCATTTTATAAGAAAATAGGCACGGGTAAAAATGGAAATAGCATTTATGCCAAAACATATGTTGCCGCAATTAAAGTCAGGGGGTATGCCGCATATTTTGAAAGTCAAAAATCAAATCATAAAAACACGTAATTTTTTAAACTGATTTGATGTTTTATTTGACTCTTGTTAAATCGACAATTTATTTTCAGTGAAGAACCTTTTTAGAATGCTCGGTGTTTTTTGGATATTAACAAGGTCCCCAAGCAATGACCAATTTGGAATTTGCTTGGGGATTTATCTTTTCGATTTTTTATTATAAAAATACAGTTTTTGCTTGACATTATGGGCGTAAAGTATTAAAATAAATACATAGAAAATACACTTATAAAAGTAATCTGGAGATTATTATGAGAATAGCGACACAAACGAGTTATCTTGGTCAACTTTTAGGAGACGTTGAGGCAGTAAAACTTCTTGCCAAAGTTGGATATGGCGGAATTGACTATTCCATGTTCTATATGAGCGATAATAACTGTCCGCTTCATGACAAGGATTATATGAGCCATGTAAAAAAGGTAAAAGAAGCCGCAGAGCAAAGCGGAATTCCTTTTACGCAGGGACATGCTTATTTTCCTCATCACGTTGAAAACAATGATGAATTGAGCAAGGAATTTTACGGATACGCAGTTCGTTC
This sequence comes from Eubacteriales bacterium, assembly GCA_045596755.1. GTDB lineage: Bacteria > Bacillota > Clostridia > Oscillospirales > CAG-382 > SIG653. The sequence goes on from JAZOCZ010000238.1 coordinate 2,250, forward strand.
TTTAGAAATAGCATCGTATCTTGGAATTGAAGCCGTTACGATGCACCCGGTGGCGTTTGAAAAGGATCAGGATGAAAAAAATATAGAAATTTTTTCTTCGTTTATTCCATATTGCAAGGACTATGGAGTTAAAATTGCAATAGAAAACGTATTTAAGGCAAACAGAGAAAAACTTTGCAGCGATCCCGAAACTCTCAACAGATACGTTGATGAACTTAACAAGGACGGAAATTGCTTCTGTGCCCTTATAGACGTTGGACATGCAGAATATATTGGATACAAGGCGGAAGATTTTATCCGCGGAGTTGGTCATGACCGTCTTGCAGGGCTTCATATTCAGGATGCTGATCGTATAGAAGATCGCCATCAACTTCCATTTACACAGAAATTTGATTGGAACGGCATAACCAAGGCGTTGGCTGACGTTAATTATAAAGGCGACCTTACCTTTGAGGCGGATAAATTCTTAAGATTGTTCCCCGCTGAAATGGTAGAAGACGCATCCCGCTTTATGCTTAAAGTAGGCGAACAGCTGGTTAGAATGATTGAGAGAAATAAATAAAATGCGGCTGTTGCACTAATAACATTAGTGCAACAGCGCAAGGCATAAGGCAATAGGCAGGAGAGAAAGAAATTTTTCTCATTGCGTAAAAATAATTTATTATAACAAACTAAATCCTTTCGCTGACAGCGAATTAGCTGGAACGTACTAATAATAACGTTAATGCAACATTTCAAAGTGAATGTGATTTAATTATCCTTTACCTTCCAAGGTGACAGCGTTCCATCTGTTACCAAAAAACTTTCTTTTGCAATAAGTGCCATTGGTGTATCTGAATAAGAATCGGAATAGAATTTGTCCACAGTTGCATCTTTATAAACTGCTCTGAATCTGACAACCTTTTCATCTCCTGAACAGTTAAGTCCTGTGAATTTGCCCGTTTTTTTATCAACTCTTGAGGCGATATAATTTTCTATTCCCAATCTTTTACAAGCAGGACCGATAAGAAATTCGGGGGAAGCGGATATAACTAAATCGTCCTTCTTTTGAACTTTTTGGTACCAGCCAATGGATTTATGTATGTTTTTATCCCAGAATTCTTCAATGTATTCATCAATGGATTTGAAGTATTGAAGATACATAAAAACTCTTTCCTTGAATACGGTAAGAGATTTTTTTCCTCGCTTCCATGAAATATAGGCGGGAAGCATTCCGAAAGTATTCAATATAATAATCGGTCTTTTCTTTAAGCAAAAAAAGAAAAAATCCGTAGAACAGTCCGTTCTGTTTATCGTTTTGTCAAAATCATATACGTTCATATAAAAATTCTCCTAAGGGGTTAATTATGGCTAAAATCAGTATAATTGTTCCCGTTTATAAAGCGGAAGTAGGTTTACCAAAATGTATAGAGAGTCTTGTAGGTCAATCCTTTGAAGACATAGAAATAATTTTAGTTGATGATGGGTCTCCCGATAACAGCGGTAAAATATGCGATGAATATGCAAATAAGGACAACCGCATACGTGTAATTCATAAAACCAATGGCGGAGTTTCTTCAGCGAGAAACAAGGGTATAGAAGAAGCAACAGGTGAATACATTTTATTTGTGGATAGCGACGATTGGGTAGAACCGGATTATGCTGAGGCATTGTACAATGCTAAACAACGCTATCCGAATTACGAAGTTTTGTGCGGATTCAGAACCGTTTCCGATTATGAGGGAACTTTTGTATCTGCAAATATGTTTTCAAAAAACAAGGAAGATATAGTTTCATTTAAAAGATATATGGAGTTAATGGGCGCTGTTTTAGTTCAATCGCCTTGGAACAAATTATATAGAGCGGCTGTTATAAAAAATGACAATCTCAGATTTGACGAATCTCTTTCATTAGGTGAAGATGTGCTTTTTAATCTTTCATATTATGACTGCTGCAAGTCTGATAATGTTTTTGTGTTAAATGTCCCTTTGTATAATTATATCAAAACTGGTGGAGAATCATTGGATAATAAGTATTATCCAAATCTTATTATACTTGATGAGATGATATATACAAAATTAAAGGAATTCATTTCACACCATGGTGCTGATAAAAAACAATTGGAAATATTCGATAATTCGCGTTTTTATAGATATATAAAAGCTCTTTCAAATACATATATGGAGGGTAATCCTGCCTCTCCTAAAGAAAAAAGAAAAACAAACAACGAAATATTACGTTCTTCAGAATTTAAGAAATCATTGAATGAGGTTACAACTTACATTCATCCCGTTCACAAAATTGCATACAAAAGCGGAAATTGGACGATGGTAAGCTTGGCGTATAAAATAACTGCACTTAAAAAGTATATTAAAAAGAGGTAAACATGTATAAAAGGGCGGAAGAATTGGGCTTAAAAATCGGACGCATGGAAAAAGGAAAGCTCAACAAAATAACGGATGTTCCGGGCGTAAAAGTGGGGCATACCACTATAAAAAACGAGCTTAATAAAACGGGCGTAACGGTAATAATTCCTCATGAAGACAATATATTCGAGAGCAAAGTGGTAGCTTCTTCCTATGTACTGAACGGTTTCGGAAAGACAGCAGGTCTTATACAGGTGTCTGAACTTGGAAATATTGAAACTCCAATAGCATTAACGTCAACGTTGAACGTGGGTCTTGTGCTGGACGCGCTGGTAGAATATACGTTGAACAACGCTAAGGAAGAAATAACTTCCGTAAATGCCGTTGTTGCAGAATGTAACGATGGAAGAATCAATTCTCCATTTAACAGAGCTGTAAAGAAAGAACACGTTTTTTCCGCTATTGAAAGCGCAAGCGAAGACTTCTCTGAAGGTGACGTTGGTGCTGGAACAGGTATGATTTGTTATGGTCTTAAAGGTGGAATAGGCTCTTCTTCAAGACTTTTGCCAATAGGAAAAGGATATACTTTAGGCGTTTTGGTTCAGACCAATTTTGGATCTCTTGCTGATCTTACAGTGAGTGGTAAAAATATTGGTGAAAGTATCAAAAACGAAAGCAAAAATAACGAGGAAAAAGGGTCTGTTATCGTTGTTGTTGCAACGGATTTGCCTTTGTCTTCAAGGCAACTTACGAGAGTTATTAAAAGAGTATCTGTAGGACTTGCAAGGACAGGTTCATTTATAGGTCATGGAAGCGGAGAAGTCTTTCTGGGGTTTTCAACTTCTAATAGAGTTGAAATGAATGAAAAAGAAGATATCGTTTCCATATCGTGTATCAATGAATTGAAAATGAATATTGTGTTCAGGGCTGTTGCTGAAGCAACGGAGGAAGCTGTTTTAAATTCCATGCTTATGGCTGAAAGGACAACTGAACGAAACGGAAATACCGTCCGTAGCCTTAACGAATTTATTCATTTGCTTTAATCAAATTTTATATTCGTAAAAATCAACCGTTTAAAACGGTTGATTTTTTCTATTCTTCGCCTTTTAACAACGATTCCAAATCGGTCTTTTGTGGCAGTTCTTTTGATTTTTTGTCGGCGATGAAGGAGAAATAATTGTTTCCTGTAAAGTTGTCTATAACTTGTGAAAAAATACTTGTAATTCCAACAGCAAATAATGCTCCGTCCGCAATAGGAGTGAAACGTCTTATAAAAACGGTGATCATACCGCAAAGAATGCCAAAAATTATTTTTCCGTTTTTAGTAATAGGTGAAGAACATGGCATGGTAGCAACAAAGAAAGCAGAGAAAAGAACACCGCCTGAAAGCGTTTCCGCAGATGCACTGTATATTGCCTCGCAGTTTCCGACAGGAAGGAAAAATGAAGCAAGGAAAACAGTGGAAATAAAAAAAAGTGGAATATGAAAAGAAGTGTATTTTTTTATAATTAAATAAATTCCACCTATAATTATCAACAACGCGGAAATTTCACCGATAGCACCGCTGTCTCTTCCTAAAAAAGCATTTATCAACGTTGAATTTGTAATACTGTCAGTACCATTTTTTATGCTTTCAAGAACTGTCATTACTCGTTCTGCGTTTGGTGTGGATAATTGGGAAAATGAAAAAGTATTGAAAGGTGCAGTATTACAATTTACAGCCGCACTAAACAAACCGTATAGAATAATTCCCGCGGATGCAACAGGGTTTGCGAGCGTACATGATAGCGTTCCTCTGAAACGCATTAAAGAAATTGACGATGCAATAAATCCTGCAAGTGCAATTGCCCATAGAGGAGATGAAACAGGAAAAATCAAGCCTGTGATAATCCCTGAAATAACAGAATTTAAAACAGAAAACTTTTTTAAATTTCTTGAAATGGCTAATATTGATAATTCCGTTAATACTGCTGATAACGTTGAAACTGAAAGAAGCAGAAGCGTCCTCGTCCCAAAAACGTATACGCTCCATATAATTACGGGAACGAGGGAGATCAATATATTGCTTTGTATATGAAAAACTTTATCTTTGCAATGTTTTATTGGAGACATATAGGTCCTCCTTTGTGAAACGTGAGATAATTCATTCGATGTCATTAAGGCTGTCAGAAATGGTTTGTGAGAGGGGCAAGGCAGCGGGACAAACGTAAGAACAACAACCGCACGATATACAATGTTTTATTCCCAAAACATCATTTTTTTCAGGATGTTCATACACAATATTTGAATAAAGATAAAGAGGTTTCAGCATCATAGGACATACCTGAAGGCATTTTCCACAACGTATGCATTCGTTGGTTTCGTATTGTATATCTGTTTTTTCTGATAAGGTAATACAATTTGTTTTATAATTTACAGTATCTTCGTTTGTAACAACCTGTCCCGTCATAAATCCGCCTGTTGAGATTCGCGGGTTTCTGCGAGTAGTACCTCCACAGAAGTCTAATATTTCTGATATTTTTGTTCCTATGGGTACAGAGAGGTTTTTCGATTCCTTTAATCCACCCGCTGCGGAAAGAAACTTTCTTACCACAGGAATTCCCGTTGTGAAACTTAAATATGTGTTTATAACGCACTCAACGTTGAGAACGAGACAACGGCTGTTTTCAATAATGTTTTCACTTTGATACTCTTTTCTCGTCAAGGTGTTAATAAGGCATTTTTCGTGTTCAATGGGATATTTATTTTCGACGGAACGAATAGTAATAAGTTTTGGGTCGTTTATTTCTTTTG
>JAZOCZ010000239.1:0-6212 GCA_045596755.1 Eubacteriales bacterium
AAGAAGCATAGGAGAAACGGCATTGGTCTCAATACCTGCTTCTGCAATTTCCTTCTCAAACTTCTCCACGTGGGAAAGTGTGAGTTTACCAACAGTAACGTCTTTTGCTTTTGCGGCAGCGTTTTTACCTGCGCTTCTGCCGAAAACAATGATGTCGAGAAGTGAGTTACCCATGAGTCTGTTTTTACCGTGAATACCTCCAACTGCTTCACCTGCAACGAACAAGTTTTTAATGTTTGTTGTCATACAGTCATCTGTAATATCAAGACCGCCATTCTGATAGTGAAGTGTGGGGTAAACGAGGATAGGTTCTTTTCTGATATCGATACCGTATTTTTCAAACATTCTCCACATAGCGGGAATTCTCTTCATTATAGTTCCTTCACCGCCGATTTTTTCAATCATAGGAGTATCAAGCCAAACACCCTTGCCGTTTCCGCAATCAATGCCGTTATCACGTTCATTACATTCGCGGATAATGGAAGCGGCTGTAACGTCACGGGGCTCAAGGGGATGCATGAAAACTTCGCCGTTTTTGTTAACAAGTTTTGCCCCGAGAGAACGAACCTTTTCAGTTACAAGAGCACCGAATATCTGTTCGGGGAATGCGGCTCCTGTGGGATGGTATTGAAGTGTTTCTGCATAGAGAAGTTTTGCACCTGCTCTGTAACCGAGAACAAGACCATCTGCTGTTGCACCGTAATGGTTGGACGTAGGGAAACCCTGATAATGCATTCTTCCTGCACCGCCTGTTGCGATAACAACAGTTTTAGCCTTTGCAACAAGCAATTCTTTTGTTTCCATGTTCATAAGAACTGCACCTGCTGCATTACCGTTTTCGTCAAGTATAAGCTCGATTGCAGCAGTAAAGTCAACTACGGGAATTTTGCGATTAAGAACTTCATCACGAAGAGTTCTCATGATCTCTGCGCCTGAATAGTCCTTTGCGGCATGCATACGTTTACGGGAAGTACCGCCGCCATGAGTTGTTACCATAGTTCCGTCCGCTTCTTTATCGAATTCTACGCCCAACTCTGAAAGCCATTGAATTGCTTCAGGAGCATCACAAACCAATTTTTTGAGAAGTTCTCTCTTGGCAGCAAAATGTCCGCCTCCAAAAGCATCAACAAAATGTATAGCGGGAGAATCGTTAGGCTTGTCGGCTGCTTGGATTCCACCTTCTGCCATCATTGTGTTTGCATCGCCCATACGGAGTTTGGTAACCAACATAACGTCAGCGCCAGCTTCGTGAGCTTCAATAGCCGCAGAAGCACCTGAACCGCCCCCACCGATAACGAGAACGTCAGTTTCGTAATCGGGTTTGTCAAGGCAAACGCTGTCAGCAGAAATACGGCTGTGTGCCTGAAGGAGAGCTGCAAGTTCCTTGGGAACCTTATCGCCTTTGTTAGGACCTATTGTAAGAACCGAAAATTCATCTGCTTTATAGTCAGGGTGGAAGCTCGATAGCACCTTTTCCTTTTGCTCGGCTGTCATGCGGACAGGTTCCATAGCAATATTTTTTTCTCTTGCTGCTTCAACGAGAGCAAGGGATTCTTGAAACTTTTCAGAATACATAAAAAACTTCCTCCTTACTTCTCAATATCACGGGTGTTGTAGAGTTCTTTCATTTCGTCGATGGGCTTTTGCATAAGAGCCTCGATAAGCTCATTGAAATCACCGTCTTTGATTTCTTTAACACGGTCTTCAAGGTGACCGCATCCAGGAGCCAGATATTTTCCGTTAATTCTTCTTGCAAGCATTGCAACCTGAGGATGTGAAATTCCTGCAGGGCATCTTGAAGAACAAACACCGCACATTACGCAGTCGAAGGATTCTTCTGCACATTTTTGGAAATCGCCACGCTGTGCATATGCTATGTACTGCATAACGTTAAGACCCTGTGTGCAGGCTTTGGTACAAGCATTACAGCCGATACAAGCATAAATTTCAGGATAAAGCTGCATCATAACAGTTTCGTTAACAGGAATCTTGTTGATATCATAAACCTCTTTGACAAGAGGAAAGAATGGCAACGTTGCGATATACATATTGTCCTCAACCTTTGTCTGACAAGCGAGGCAAGCATGTAATTCTTTATCGCCCTTTATACGGTAAATAGTTGCGCAAGCACCGCAAAAACCGTTTCTGCATCCGCATCCGCGAACGAGTTGATAGCCTGCATATTCCATGGCTGTCATAATGGTAAGATTTTCGGGAACTTCGTATTTTTTACCAAAAAGAAATATATTTACTGTCTTTTCCATTTTTTTCTCCTTTAATATTCGCTGGGAAGTTCTTCAAGCTCGTCGCATCTGAAAACGGGACCGTCTTTGCAAACGTACTTTGCGCCAACGTTGCATCTTCCGCATTTACCAACACCGCATTTCATTCTGAGTTCGAGTGTGGTATAAACCTGTGTTTTGTCAAATCCAAGGGAAATAAGTCCTTCAAGAGTAAACTTAATCATTATAGGAGGTCCGCAAAGAACTGCCGTTTTGTTTGTATCGAAGCCAAGCTCTTTTACATAGTTGGGTACAAAACCAACATGACCATCCCAATCATCCTGAGGATTATCGATGGTAAGATGTACGTTAACACCTGCATCGTTTGACCATTCGTCAATGATTTCTTTGTAGTCAAGCAAGTCCGCTTTACTGCGTGAACCGTAAACAATGTCAATATCACCGTAACGGTCACGGTAGTGACGGCAATAGTTAATTACAGAACGTAACGGAGCAAGTCCAACACCACCTGCAATAAACAAAAGGTTTTTGCCTGCAAACACGTCATCAACAGGGAAAGGATTGCCGTAAGGACCTCTGATGGTTATCTGCTGACCAACTTCTGCCTGATGAAGCCATTCTGTTACACAACCGCATTTCTTGATGGAAAATTCCATATATTCAGTATTTGTAGGCGATGACGTTATTGAAAACATCGCTTCTCCAACACCTGGAATTGAAAGCATCGCGCACTGTCCCGGACGATGGTCAAAAGCCTTTTTTCCATCTAATGTTACAATCCTGAAGGTTTTAATATCGGGAGTGTCTATTCTTACGTCTGTAATGACGCCAATGGTTGGAATTAAAGTATCAATTATATTATTCACCTTTATTTCCTCCAATCTTCTTCATAACTTTAACGATATTCATTGAGATTGGGCATTTTGCAAGGCATCTGCCACAACCGACACAACTGAAAATCCCGTCGTTGTTTTCAGGATAGTATACAAGTTTGTGCATGAATCTTTGGCGGAAACGTTCTTTTTGCGTGAGTCTGTTGTTTCCGTGTGCCATTTTGGTAAATTCGGAGAACATACATGAATCCCAGCATCTATAACGGATAACGCCGTTACCCGTGTTGAAATCTTTAATATCGTAGCATTGGCAAGTTGGGCAAACAAAGGTACACGTTCCACATCCAAGGCAAGAGAAAGAAAGTTCGTCCCATGCAGGATCATCGAAAAGTTCTTTTGTTTTTCCGCCACCGAAAGCATCGGTAGAAAGATTTTTAAGCGGAAGTTTATCCATTATTTTAGCTGTTTTTTCTTTTTGTGCATTCACTGCATCGTCAGCACATTCTTCAAGGAGAGAAGATACACTGTCAACAAGGGCTTTACCCTTTTCAGTGTTAGCCTGAATATAGAGAGCATCTTCTGTTCTCCATGTGGTGACGTCTCCTGCCGGTTCAGCAGCGTTGATACCGAAGGTAGAGCAGAAGCATGTTTCCGCAGGCTTTGTGCAAGCTACGGATACTATCGTACCATGCTTACGTTTGTTTGCGTAAAAGCTGTCACAAGGTTCTGTGAGGAATACTCTGTCAAGAATATCAAAACTTTTTACGTCACAAGCACGAACACCGAAAATAACAAAATCTTCACTATGACGTCTTGTATCAAGTATTTCAATGGTTTTTCCAACGGTTTTAAAACCCATTAAGTCTTCAGTCTGTGGGAAGAAGAAATCCTTGGGGCTTTTCGTGGTATTAAGTGCGTCAGACCACTTTACACCTTCGCTCCATTCAGCGTACGAGGCTGAACCGTCAGCGTTATCAACAGGAAGATAAAGTTTCGCACTTTTTGCTATTTCTGCAAAAAGATTCTGAATTTTATCAAGAGAACACTTAAGCATTTTCATCCCTCCTGTCAAAAACTTCGCCGGGTTCAAGGTCTTCTGTTGTATAGTTAACAAGAGGTGCTCTTGAACCAACCTCTGCACCTGCCTGATATTCACCGTAAAATTCATTCATATCCTTTATGAACTTACGGTTGAGAAGGTGGACAGGAATGTTTTGAGGACAAACTCTTGAACATTCGCCACCGTCTGTACAACGGCCTGCAACGTGGAAGGCTCTTATAATATGGAACATTTTTTCTTCAAAACTGTTTGCGGGAGATTTGTTTTCAACGCCTGAATTAGGATTATCGAAAACGCACTTTTCGCAGGTACAAGCGGGACAAGCATCACGGCATGCGTTGCAACGAATGCATTTTGAAAGTTCATTCTGCCAGAAAGCAAATCTTTCGTCGGGAGTCAAAGACTCGAGACGTGCAACCTCATCGAAACGGGCAGATTCAATAACTTCGCCTTCTTCACCAAGAAGTTCATCAAAGGCTACGTGTTTCTTACTCTTGCAGTTAATGCAACGTTCAGCGAGAACTTTTTCTGTATCGATGATGAAAGGTTCATCTTCATAAAGTGTCGTAACAACTATTTTGCCGTTTTCTTCACCGATGGTAAGAACACCTTCACCTGTTATTGCTTTAACCTTTGAAATATCAGCCATACCCTCACAAGGGATTCCTACAGCATATACCTTTTCACGATCAAAACGATGCTCTGTAAGAAGCTGATTGAAGCTGTAAGTATCACAAGGTTTGAGGAAAACAAGGATTTTTCCTTCAAGTTTCTGCGTTTTGGAAACAAGGTATTTGGAGAAGTTAACTCCGCAGAAATCGTTAAAAACGAAACCTTTTTTCAAATCTTCCACAGTTTTGAAAAGTGTGGGAGTTACGTCGTAACCAAATTCACCTGCACCCCATCCGAGTACACAGCTGACTGTTCCGTTTGAAAGAAGTTCTGATGCTTTCTCGATTAACTGTTCACGGGTTATTTTTTGCATCTCAAATCCTCCAATCTCTTGTTTTCGCCAAGGGCTGCAACCTTTTCTGCAAAGTCATTCATTGTTGCGGCAAACTTCGCTCCCTCTGCGGCAGATACCCATTCAACACGGGTACGTTCCCTTTCGATACCAAGGAAATCAAGCATTGAGAAAAGCGCTGCCATACGGCGACGGGTGAAATAGTTACCTGATGTATAATGACAATCTCCAGGGTGACATCCGCAGATGATAACACCGTCTGCGCCTCGCTGGAATGCACGAAGAATAAACATAGGGTTAACTCTGCATGAACAAGGAACTCTTATAATTTTAACGTCGGCAGGATATGCAAGACGGTTGTTACCTGCAAGGTCAGCACCTGCATATGAGCACCAGTTACAGCAAAAAGCAACGATTAAAGGCTTATATTCTTTTACTTGCATATTGCGTCAACCTCCGCCATAATCTGATTGTTTTTAAATCCGTTAAGATCCATAGCTCCCGAAGGACATGCAACTGTACATGCACCGCAACCCTGACATACAGCAGGATTTACAGAAGCGACTCTTCTTATTTTGGTTGTTCTGTCAGGCATGCGGAATTCCTTATCAAGATAGGAAATTGCACCGTAAGGACAAACTCGCTCACAGCTGGAACATCCGTTACACATAAGTTCGTTAGAACTTGCAACGCAGGGGTTGCCTGTAAGTTTATCCTTGGCAAGAAGTCCAATAACTTTAGATGCAGCCGCACCTGCCTGAGATACCGTTTCGGGAATATCTTTAGGACCTTGGCAAGCACCTGAAAGGAATACGCCTGCCGTTGGGCTTTCTACGGGACGAAGTTTGGGGTGTGCCTCTGTGAAGAAGTCGTTTGTATCCATACTTGCCGTAAGCATAGTTGCAAGAGGACGTGCAGACTTATCAGGTTCAATAGCTGCCGCAAGAACGACTAAGTCAGCATCGATGTTGAGCTGAGTATTTGCAATAAGATCAGATGCCTGAACCTTAAGTTTATCACCTTCGGGAGTTACTTTTCCTACCATACCTTTAATGTAATGTACGCCATATTCTTCTACTGCTCTGCGGTAGAATTCATCAAAATTCTTACCG
>JAZOCZ010000240.1:0-3643 GCA_045596755.1 Eubacteriales bacterium
TACCTACAAGGGCAAGGAATATCCCCTTCACCCAGCAACAGAAGAAAGCGGAAACGACCCATATTTTGAAATTCAATATGGTGTATATGACATACTTCCAACAGTACATTCCTTTACGGTAAACGGACAGGAAGTTAAAGACGGGGACACACTTACTATTCCATTTGCTTCCGGAAGCAAGCTTCAATTAAGCGGCAAGCTTGACTATAAACTCAGCGAAGCGTTGGAAGATTTGGGTTGCACACTTACAATGTTACCTGCAATTCACGTTAACGGTCAAAGCTCTGCAACGGCAGAACAGACTCTCAAAGGACTTGACGGCAACGCGGCAATATATGAATATTCCAAAAATATGGATGCAGGGGATTTAGTACAAATTCGTTATTCTCTTATCGTAACGTGGAAAAACGGATTTTCTGAAACTGTTTCTCAGATAATGGCAGACGTGAGAGTTGACAACGGCGGAATGTTGGAATTCCAGAACAGAAAGCCAAACTGGATGTATACTCTAGACTATAATGGCAGAATCATAGGAAGCGTAACTTTCAACATGGGTGAATCCTACAGGGTTGGATTCACATCCAAACCTCTCACCGCAGCGCAGATTGCAGAAGGTTATTCTGTTAAAGAAGCAATGCGTATTACCAAAAACGGTGTTGATTTCAAAACCTTTGATTCAGGAGCAGAAATCGACCTCGCAGACTACGTTGACGGAATTGGCGAATACGTTGTTTGGCATTGTCTCTATCTCCAAAAAGACGGTGTTGAAGTTGACCGCTTCACAATCGGAAACAAAATAACGTATGAGCAACAGACAATTTCAAGTATAAACGTTACAGCACCTTCTCCAATTATCGGTGCATTACCTGTCAACGATGCCTCATTGTTTAAAACAAATATGAAGGGCTTTTCAGTGACTAACGTTGATTGGACAGATCTTAACGGTTATATTATGAAAGATGGCGAAACCTTTGTTGAGGGTAAAAAATATCTTTGCATAGTAAAAATTAAATCAGATTCAGGCTTTTCACTTCCCGAAAACAGAAATTGGCTCACAGGTTCTATCAACAGCACAGATGCTAAAGTTTCTGAAGTTTATAGCACAGAATACGCATAACTTGAAATTGAAGTAACACCTGTTAAAGCTGAAATTTTAAAACAGCCCGAAAACGGTCTTGTTATAGCAGGGCAGAAATATACAGGTGAATGGAAAACAAGCTTTGTACCCGCAAGAATTGCAGTTGCAAAAAGAGTAAAAAATCCATCTACAGGATTTTACAGAACATCATATACAACACTTTCAGCGGATGATACTTCCTGTGATTTCCCTATAAATGCATCAGGAGATTACGAAGTAAGATTCTATTACACGGAAACTGACTATATCTCCACAGACAGATTCACAGTTAAAGAAACTTCCCCCGCATTCACGTTGATGCCTCAAAGTGCAACTGTTCCCGAAGGGCAGACAGCGTGCGTTGAATGGAAAACCAACTTCACTCCTGTTAAGCTCGTTCTCAGCTTCCATAATGCAACGTTGGAGGAAACACGCCCATATACGTTTAGTGATCCAACGAGAACATATGAATATCTTGAAGCATCTGACAATGACGGAAGCTATTATTGGATAAATGCTTATTATTCCGACACAGAGTATGTTGCAAGTGATAAAATCTACGTAACAAGAAAAGCAGATTATACCATTGATATAGACGGCGTTATCCTCGAAAGCGGATATTATCTTGAACAGGGTTCAAAAACACCTTCCAAAGAAAAAACGTCAGATAACTATGTATACTACGAAGACGGCGTTTTGTATATGCATTGGTACAGCAATCCATATGCTATCATAACGTATTCTATTCCAGACCTTGAAATCAGATACACAGGAGACGTTAACATTGGAGGCATTGAGGATGATTCAGATTCCAAGAATGCAAAGTTGAGCATCTGGGGCTTTGGCGGAACTTTGTCAATGGATGGATATGAATCCTCAATTACCGTATATGGCGACGTTGTTTTAGGCCCAGGTAAATTTAATATTTCAGACGGCGGAGCTTATGTTTTTAATAACGTTAAAACACTCACCATTGAAGACGGAGCAGAAGTTTACAGCTATTGTTCACAGGGCGCTTGGTATGTTCAAGAAATTAACGTTATAGACGGTTCAATTCAGCTTTTTGATGCAGGAACCTGGCAGAGTATGCTTTTCTACGGAAACCCTGTTATCAAAAACGGAAACGTTTATTTCGGTGATAGCAACAATCTTCTCGACTACACAGAATGTACTCCTTGGGACGGAACTTCTGATTTCTATAAACACGATAACATCTGGATTATAAACAAACCAATTGAATTTTTGGAAATCCCCGAAAGTGCAAAAGTTCCAAGCGGCAAGAAACATACAATAACTTGGTCAACAAATGAAACACCTGCCTCTCTTGAGCTTCTCACTGTGGATAAATATGGAAACGCTACAAGAACAGAGCTTGACCCAACCATAACCTCTCTTGAGCTTTCAGCTCTTCCCGATGACGGAAGCTACTATTGGCTTATCGCTTATGACGAAAACGGCAAAGAAGCTCATAGCTATGATTTCCGTATCACGGAAACTCCATACGTTTACGTTGGCGGAGTTGGTCTTTATGACGGATATTACCTTACAGAAGACTTAAAGACGTATAAAGCACCTCTTTCCGACAACTACGCATACTATTCAAACGGTGTTCTCACTCTTTATAACTTCGATTTTTCCAACCAAGGATACGAATACTTTGCTGAAAACTTCGCAATGATCTATTCAGAATACGACCTTGAAATCTACGTTCAGGGTTATGATAACTACCTCACTTGGACGAATGACGAAAAAGGAAACGGTATTTTCGTTCGCGGCAACCTTTCCTTCACAGGCGGTGGCAGAGTTTATATTGACGTCAATGATACCGCTGTTTATACAGAAGGAGATACGTTCACAATAATTGATGCAGGTATTGAGGTTGTGAATGCAGACGTTGGTATTTTCTATCATGGAAACGCATATTTCAAAGAAGCCAACGTTATAATCGACTCTGAATCCATGGCGATAAACGGTCAGAACAGTCTCACCATTGAAGATTCTGCTATATTCCCTGAATCAAACGGACAGGGCGTTGGAATCGTTAAAGGAGACCTTGTTTTCAAGGGTAGCTGTATATTTGAAGCAAAATCCTTCAACGTTGACCAAGACAGCAGTTATTTCAGCGTATTGCTCTTTGATGGCGAAATTATCGTTCCTTATAATCTTTCAGTTCGTGCATCAACAGAACCAGACGGAACGCTTGGAAAATACGATCCATCAAAGCTCCAGACATACGATTACATCTGCGTTTCAAGCGCGCCCGAAGTTGAAGAATATTTGCTCGGCGACGTTAACAATGACGGCGCTATTGACTCAACGGACTATCTGAGAATTAAAGGTCACTTCCTTGGCACTTATACCCTCGAAGGCGCAGCACTTGTTGCCGGTGACGTTAACAAAGACAGTGCTATTGACTCCACAGACTATCTGAGAATCAAAGGTCACTTCCTTGGCACTTATAAAATTGAGGGATAAAATCAATTGAAAATTGAAAGTTAAAAGTTTTTGCTAAAGTTAAAAAGTCAA
>JAZOCZ010000241.1:0-3124 GCA_045596755.1 Eubacteriales bacterium
GTTTGCATTGCGTTCCCGGCAAATATTCCGAAATCACAGCGCCCGTCTCACAAATTCGGTGGTACAGTTCCTTATTACCGGAGGGAGTAACGATATCCACACCGCTTGGAAGTACCGCAACGGTTTTTCCGCCTGCAAGAAGTGCACCTTTATGAGCGAAAGTATCAATGCCTCTTGCCATACCGCTGACTATGACGAAACCTGTCTGAACAAGGTCGTATGCAAGCCCTGCCGCCAATTTTCCGCCGTAAGGAGAACATTCCCTGGTTCCGACGATGCCCAAAGCAGGACAGCTTTTCATGGGAGGGAGTTCGCCCTTTACAAAAAGGATTGCAGGAGGTTCTTCCAACTCCCTGAGTTGAGAGGGATAGTCCTCGTCATAGTATGTAATTATTTTTATGCCGTTTTTCTCACAGTATTCAAGATATCTTTCGGCATCGGAAATATTTGAGGAAAAGAAAGAAGATATTTCATTTTCTTTAAATCCCGCATCTGAAAAATATTTTTTATCGGCGCTGAAAATATCTTCGGCACAGTCGAATATTTTCAAAGCCCTGTACACACGTTTTGCGCACGGGGGAGCATTCGTAACAAGACGAAGCATTAAAAGTTTATTGTTTTTCATTTTTTCATAGACGCACGGTACATAACTATACCTGCCGCAACCGCCGCATTGAGAGATTCTACACCCTCGATGGGAATATATAAAGTCTTATGGCACATTGAGTAAAGTTTAGGGGACATTCCCTTGCCTTCGCTTCCGATTATCACCGCAAATTTCTCACCGAAATCCTTTACCGCAGTTTCAAGGTCGCATGAATATTGGTCAAGGGCTGTGCCGTAAATTTTATAGCCGTGTTTTTTTAAGTTTTCCACAATTTCCACCATTGGAAATTTACGAACGTATGCGGTCAGACAGGCACCTGCGGAACTTCTGACGGTTTTTTCGGAAAACGGGTCCGCACCGCCGCCGCAAATAACGCCAAAACCGAAAGCTTTTGCGGTCCTTATGACCGTTCCCACGTTTCCGGGGTCCTGAACGCAATCCAAAAGCACGAGTTTTTTCGGCATGGGAAGCGGTTTTTTGCAAACCACAGCAAGCAATGCCGAGGGAGAAACCGTTCCGGAAATTTTCTCCATGACTTCGGGGGTAACGACATAAAGGTTTGCATCTTCGGGAAGTTTTTCTATAAGCTCCGCATGCTTTTTCTCATCGGTCACAAAAAGCATTTTTATGCAGGATGGGTCGCTGTCGTATATAAATTTTTCACCTTGAAGAAGAAATGCTTCCTCGGAGGGCTTTGAACGAATATCGTTTATTTTTCCCACTATGGGGTTTTTTCTGCTCGTAATATAATATCTCATCATTTTACCAATTTATTTATATCTTCATTTGTTCCGATAACAACAAGGATATCGTTTTCCACAAAAACGTAATCGGGAAGGGGAGAAACGTTTATGTCGTCTGAAAATCTCTTCTTTATGGCAACTACGTTCACACCGTACACCGCGCGGATATTAAGCTGCTTAAGGGATTTTCCGTACCATGTTTTCGGCGCTTCGACCTCGACGATCGAATATTTATCCGAAAGGTCTATATAGTCGAGAATACTCGTTGCAGTAAGGTTTTGCGCCAATTTTTCAGACATATCCTTATCGGGGAATACGACTTTATCTGCGCCGACCTGCTTGAGAACCGTTGCGTGAAGGTCAGTAACAGCTTTACTTACAACGTATTTTACACCCATACCCTTAAGCATGGAAGTGATAAGTATACTTGCTTCTATTTTTTCGGAAATGGTTACGAGAACGCAATCAAATTCCGTAATTCCCAAAGCCTTCAGGGCGGATTCGTCAAGAGCGTCCGTTTCTACGGCTTGTGTGACCTGATCCGCAACGGCCTGAACGTTTTCCATATCGTTATCAATGGCAAGGACTTCGTTGCCCAAGGAGGCAAGTCTTACGGCAAGATTTTTTCCGAATCTTCCAAGACCTATAACTGCAAATGATTTCATTTCGATCGACCTTCCTATCCTATTATCATTTTAACTTCGGGGTACTGAATCTTATTTGAAACCTTCGTATGACGAAGGAACAGCGCATACGTGGCCGTCATAAAGCCAACTCTGCCCAAAAACATCAGGAACATCAGCAGGCAAAGGGATACGGGAGATAACGCGGTGGTTATACCCGTTGTAACACCTACGGTACAAAAGGCAGAAGTGACCTCGAAAAGACTTTCCAGAAACGGAACGGAGTCAACTGCGGAAACCGTAAGAGCGCTTATGATTATGACGGTAAAAGAGACGAATATCAACGCGAAAGACTGCATCACCGTATCGCGGGAAAAACGGCGCCCCATAACGTTCACGTGGTTTTCTCCTTTCAATGCGGAAAAGACCGCGCACGCCGCAACGGTAAGCGTTCCGACTTTAACGCCGCCTGCGGTAGAGCCCGAAGCTCCGCCCACGAACATGAGCATACACATTATTACTATTGAAATATCCGTCATTCCGCCTAAATTTATAGTGTTAAACCCTGCGGTTCGGGCAGTCATGGACTGGAAAAACGAGGCGAGGATTTTATCTCTGAAGGGCATTTCAGCCATGGTTTCGGGATTGTTGTATTCAAAAACGAAGAAACAAAGCGCGCCCATAACAAGCAGTCCAAGTGAAACAATAAGCACGAGCTTTGAAAAAACGGAAAGATTCTTAAAGCTCTTTGCGGTATATATATCCGACCACACAAAAAAGCCGAGACCGCCGATAAATATAAGCGCGATCACCGTCAGATTGACCACGATATCGCCGCTGAACTCTGTAAGTGACGAGAACGGAACGTTATTTCCCATAAGGTCGAAGCCTGCGTTACAGAAAGCGGAAATCGAAATGAAAACTCCGCGTCCGAGACCGCCGAGAAATCCGTATTCGGGAATAAATCTGACAGAAAGAACCACCGCTGCCGCGCCTTCAAATGAAAGAGTTCCCACAACGACTGTTTTTATCATTTTAAGAACGTCGTTCATGTCGAAGAGATTCAATGATTGCGCCAAAAGCATTCGTGACTTCAAGCCCGTACCCTTACGCATGAGAAGGGAAAACAGACCCGCAAAGGTCATGAAGCC
>JAZOCZ010000242.1:0-2440 GCA_045596755.1 Eubacteriales bacterium
TTTCTTTAGGTTATGAATCCACAGAGATAGTAAGCGGACTTTCATTTCAGGTGAACGCAGGGGATTATCTTTGTGTCGTAGGCGAAAACGGCTCTGGAAAAACCACCTTGATGAAAGCTATTTTAGGCATTCACAAGCAAATGAAGGGTGAGATAACCTTTGGCGACGGAATAAAGCGTGGCGACGTTGGATATCTTCCCCAGCAAACAGCCGTTCAACGTGATTTTCCTGCATCCGTCGAGGAAATAGTCCTTTCTGGATTTCAGGGGAAAAAGAAATTCAGCCCCTTTTATACAGCAGAGGAAAAGCAGACGGCTTTGGAAAATATGCATAAAATGAACGTTTGTTCCTTGCGTGACAGATGTTACCGTGAGCTTTCGGGCGGTCAACAGCAACGTGTTCTTCTTGCCCGTGCATTGTGTGCGGCTGATAAAATATTGTTGCTCGATGAACCAACAAGCGGTCTCGACCCCAAGGTGTGTTCGGATATGTATGCTCTGATAAAGGAGATTAACGAAAAAGACGGTATGACGGTTATAATGATATCTCATGACGTGGAAGCCGCCCTTCGTTATTCAACCCATATTCTCCACATGGGTAAGGAAGCGTTCTTCGGAACTGTGGAGGAATACAAGAAAAGCGATGCTTCAAAAGGTTTTGTGTGTCATCATCCTAAACATTTTTGACCAAGGGCTTTTTGAAAAAAGCCCACGGACCCCAAACCAAGGGCTTTTTGAAAAAAGCCCCTGGACCCAAAAACTTTAATAGCTATGCTTTTAATTTTTGAGACATAACGATGAATTTGTACATTCAAGGAGGAAACGATATGGCAGAAATTAAATTCAACGTCAGCAAAGAAGAAGGCGATAACGAACAAACGGGTGGAAAGAATCAGAAAAAATCAGTTCTTGCTCTTATTCTCATAGCGGTAGTGTGTGTTGTTGTGTGTTTTCTTGTTTTTAAAGGCGGGCCTGAACATATCGAGGACACAAACGGAGCGGATAACTATACTTTGCAGACAATAACCGACAAAGATATTGTTGAATTGAAAATGGGCTCTCGAGGTTTCAGCGAACATTACGATTCCATATCCAACACAACTTCATACGAATCAAAAAAGTTTACGGGAGTATATGAGGTTTTCCGTGAAGGAATAATAACGAACCGTTTTGAAATAACGGTAAATCATGCTCAGGTGAATTCGGGCAACTTTAAAATGGTTCTTGTGGTAAACGGTGAAATAGTTCATGAATTCAAGCTCAACGAGTTGATGCAAACCTATGAGATTAAAGATATCTCCGGCGACGTTTCTCTCATTGTTGCGGGTGAAAGCGCAGATTTCATGTTTGACTATTGGATACAATGATAATGAAGAAATAATTTAATAAATATCGCAGTTTGGTTCCGCCTTGGCGGATCAGGGGGAAGTTCGGTGCAACTCCGTCGCAACAATCATTACCGTAATTGAACGTTTGTTCATAAGTCGGAATACCCACCAACAGTAAGCGAAGGTGTGTGTATCTGGTACATAACGTTTTTGGATATGAAGAGCGTAGCCGTTTTCGTTTTGTGAAGGGGGAAGTATGCCCTTTTGCTCACGGGATAGCTACGCTTTTTTATTGCTTATTGCGGTAAAAAAGCGTTTTTGTGTTTTGGAGGTTATATGACAGATAAAAAATACGAAAAAGAAGATTGTATTCTCCTTCTCAATGATAAATATAAAGAACTTCAATCCCAAGGGCTTTCCCGATATCCGCAACGTTCGGATTTCAGCGAACGTGAGGTGGTGGCTATAAAAGCATTTTTCGGCCCTTGGCCAAGAGCTTTGGAAAAGGCGGGCGTGAAGCCCCCTCGGGACGATAACAGGGTGCAAAGGAACAAAGAAAAACGAATACGCGCCAAACGAACGAGAATCGCTGAACTTAAAGAAAAATCGGATAGCTGAAAAAATATTTAAACGAGTATATTTTCGCACAGCCTTGTGCGTTAATATAATATATAGGTAAATTGTGCGGATCGAAAAGTTGTAAACTGAATAGATCAAGGAAATTCGGTACGAATCCGAAACAACCCCCATTTCCGTGTTTGCCATCGCATAGCCGTGAGCATAAGTCGGAAGCCTATCCGTACATAAAAAGTGAACACATCCTTGGAGAGGAGCGTGTGTTCGGAGGCCGCAGATTTCTGCGGTACTTTTCCGGCGCGCTCTTTTTGTTTTGCCGGATATCTTGAAAGGAGGAAAAAACGCTCTTCTCATTTTAGCATCCCCAAAAACAAACGAAAAAAGAAAGGATTTGTGTTATGAAAAACGCGAAAAGAATGACCACAAAAGTGGTTGCAATGCTCATTGCGATTTTAATGGTCGCATCTATGTTGCCCGTTGCAGCTTTTGCAAGCGAGTCTGCGGAAACGTCCGAGTACGTGTATATCTCGGTCAGCT
>JAZOCZ010000243.1:0-2343 GCA_045596755.1 Eubacteriales bacterium
CGTAAGCACCTGCATTCATAAATACCGCTCCGCCTGCTGTTCCTGGGATTCCGTGGGCAAACTCAAGCCCCGTTAAAGAATTTTCATAAGCCAGATGTGCAACGTGTCCCAAAGATGCTCCCGCATCTGCGGTAATGTAGAAAAACTCACCGTCGTCAAAAACTTCGGTTTTTTTCATTTTCGTTGTAATTATAATAGTTTTTTCTATTCCTGAATCGGGGAAAAGGACGTTTGAGCAGTTTCCCAATATGTAAAAATCTTTTTCCGCTTTTAAAGCATTTAACAAACCGTCGCGACTTTGCGGAAAAATTATTTTTTTCGCAATACCGCCCGTTTTCATATATGAATATTTTGAGAGAGGTTCAAACTCAAGGATTTCACAACCTTTTATCGCCATTAAAAAACTACCCCCTTTAATACTTTTATACAGTATAGCATTATACACCATTTTATAAGAATAATAAAGGGGTTTTTGAAAAAAAGTTTATTTATTTTTTGCCAGAATAAAAAATAATAAATCGAAAAAAATAAATTCGACGGATTTTCTAAGAGAAATCCGCGAAGGAAACAAAAAGGAGAAACAGAATGAAAAAAACAGTTATTGTCGCATTAGCGTTAGCTATGTGTCTTTCGCTTACGGCTTTTGCGGCAAATATATTTACCCAAAGTATTGATTCAATAAATACTTCCGCCATAGAAAATAAAACGGTTATTTATACCCCATCATATACAGGAACGATTTCGGGCGAAGGAAAGGATTCTTCTTTCAGCAATCATTACGTTGTAACGGTTATTCCCCGAATCCTTGGCACCGACGTGAGCGAAGATATAGAAGGCGGAACTTCTATTGAAAGTTCTTTGGATTCATCTATTGAAATTCCTCCCGTAACATCAGAACAAGCAAGCGAGGAAACAACTTCTGAGGGGACTTTCCCCATAGTAAGTGAAGGTGGATCAGTTGCAGAAACGGCAGCATACCGTGAGTCAGCTTATAAATACAAGGTAGAGAAAGTTTATGCACCGGGTACGGCAGTAAACAACGTTTCCGTTCCCGAAAACGGATTTATACTTGTTTTCCCTGATATGTCAGAAGAAAACGGCACATCCGATTCCGAAGAAAGCGTACTCGGCAGAAACGTAACAGCTTCCGATATCGAAGCGGGAGCACCCGTGGCGGTTTTCGGAGTGGACTTCTCGACAAACACATTGGAAAATAGCGCTTATTTTGAAATAGACCTTTCTGGTAAAGGACTTTTGGGGGATGTACCACAAACTTCGGATAGCGGAATCATAATAACCCTTTCCGTCGTTGCAGTAATGGCTGCAGCTGGTGCGGCATTCGTTTACCGTAAAAGAACAGCATAGGTCGCAATATAGTTGACACACTAAAAAACTCCATTGAAGCGAGAAGTGGCTGTTGCAAGTGCGAAAAAAATTCGCATTTGCAACAGCCACTTTTTTTTACTCTTGGCTCTTGCTTAATGCAACAGCCCCGAAAACGTTATTTTGCAAATAGCTTTCTCAAAACAGGAACTAAAAATGCAGGAGGTTTAATAACGTAAAGTCTCATGAAATTCTCCAATCTTTATGCGTTCAATGCTTTTTTAGCAGTAAAAAGCCTGTAGCTAAAAGTATTAAAGCAAGCAGGCATACGAGAATGAAAGCAGGGAGAAGGGAAGAAAGAAGCAATCCAGCTCCGAAAGTAAAAAGTGCTGTACCGAGTAAACATTTATCAATTCTCATAAAACCGTCTCCTTTGCTCTTGCTTTGTAACAGTATATGCTTTTCTTTTGAAAAGTTGAAAAATGCCAAAAACTGTTGAAAAGGTTTTTGCTGTGTAAGGATTCTTATTTTGGTGAATTGTGTATGTGAAATGGAAATTAACATCTCTGCGAACGCTTTGAGACTTTGATTTTAAATAAAAAAAGTTTCATCTTGTGCAAAATTCACAAAAACAAATTCGGGAACGACCTCTAATTTTACATTTAGTGAAAACATGATTTTTTTTGAAAAAAGGTATTGCAAAATGAGAATTGATGTGTTATAATCTATCTCGCGGTTGAGAGAGACCGCTTGAAAATAAACTAAGCAAGCATGGTCCGGTAGCTCAGTTGGTTAGAGCGCCAGCCTGTCACGCTGGAGGTCGTGGGTTCGAGCCCCATCCGGATCGCCAATTTCTAAACACTTTCGGTAGGATTACCAGCAAGGGTTTAGATATGCCTCTGTAGCTCAGTTGGTAGAGCAGAGGACTGAAAATCCTCGTGTCGTTGGTTCAATTCCGACCGGAGGCACCACCTGCGGATTTAGCTCATTTGGTAGAGCGCAACCTTGCCAAGGTTGAGG
>JAZOCZ010000244.1:0-3480 GCA_045596755.1 Eubacteriales bacterium
TTTCTTTTATTCTTTTTATAATGTAAAGAGCCGTTGAGCTTGAGTCAACCATTATACGTTCGCCGTCGTTTATAAGCTCGCATAATTTATCCGCTATTTTCTGTTTCTGTTCAACGTTAACGCCTTCACGGATGTTATAAGGCAGATCCAAAGTGTTTGTTCTTTTTGAAACTGCACCACCGTAGGTCTTTGAAACAAGACCTTCTCTGTCCAGCTTTTCTAAATCGCGGCGTATGGTTTCTTCTGTAACTCCAAAATCTTTTGCAAGCTCGGCTACTATTACCTTTCCGCTGGCTGAAAGCCTTTCAAGAATTTTCCTTCTTCTTTCGATTGCGAGCAAAGGATTCCCCTCCTTAACTTATGCTTTTACAGAATACTGTCCCAGAGTCTTGCATCGGGACCGGGGATAATGGAGCTGTCAAGGAACATTCCGTCCTCAACACCAGCTTTTGCGCGGTCTATTGCGGCTGTAACGGATGATACGCTTCCTGTAAGGATTATGTAGGATTTACCGCACATACCCTTTGCAAGTCTAATTTCAACCAAATCAACCAAAGCAGTTTTAGCGGCAGTGTCAGCGGCAACAACGCAGGAGGCTGCTGTGTAC
This sequence comes from Eubacteriales bacterium, assembly GCA_045596755.1. Taxonomy (GTDB): domain Bacteria; phylum Bacillota; class Clostridia; order Oscillospirales; family CAG-382; genus SIG653. Next base: position 608 of record JAZOCZ010000244.1, read on the forward strand.
GTTTCTATTATGCCTATTGCGCTTTTGTTCTTGATATCCAACGCTCCGCAAATGGCAGGTTGAATGCTTTCATGAGGGTTTCCCAAAAGAAACTTATCGATAAGCATTGAGGGGTTGAATTTTTCAGCCGCTTCTATTGCTGATTTGACCGCGCTTATTTCACCTGCAATAGTTGCAAGATATTTACCGGGGCATACGGGGTTTGCCTGAACGACCTCTACGTCTGCTGTTTTTAGCATAATATCCGTGGCGGTGATTCCCGATGCTACGGTTTTGAATTCTATCATTCCGAGTGCTTTTTTCATTTATCTTTTTCCTTCTTACGTTCAACTCAGTTTTATCTTAACGTGTTTATCGGTTACAGAAATAACCTTTCCATCTATGGATGCGTGTATATCAGTGCTCAAAGCTCCATCGGGTGCTTTCCCGATAACGTCGCCTATTTTTACTTCATCACCTTCCGAAACGCAAGGGATTGCAGGTGCGCCTATATGCTGTGACATAAGTATTTTAACGGATTTAGTTTCAAAGCCTTCCTTTATGGGAGCGTTTACGTCGTATTTTTTAAGTCCCAATCTTGAAGTAAGCCTTTCAACAGAAACCTTTCTTAAATCCGCATCCTTAACGTTCAAGTCAGGCTCTATGTCTTGTGGAGGCTTTATGCCGTTTTTTCTTGCAACGTCTTTCATTTCAGCGATTATTGCCCTTGGAGAAAGTCCTTGCGGGCATGAATACGTTTCGCAAAGTCCGCAACCTGAACAGAACATTGAACCGAGAATCGAATCCGTTGCACCGGCACCGCCATTGGAGAAAACTCTCATTACCATATGAGGCTCAACGGGATATCCTATCACGTGTCTTGAACATAAGTCTGTACAGCTTCTGCATTGACAGCAGACAGACATAGTTCTGCGAAGGTTTATTTTGAAGTTCCGCTTTTTTTCCATTACAACGCTGTGGCTGTCGGGGAGGACTATAACTGCGTTTGTGGTTTTCGTAACAACGTCCGACGGATTTATAAGTTTTCCCATCATAGGGCCGCCTGAGAGATATTCGGGATTTTCAACGGTAACACCGCCCGCATATTCTATAAGTTCTGAAACCTTTGTTCCAACGGGGACGTATAGGGTAACGGGATTTTTAACCTCGCCCGCAATAGTTACGTATTTGTGAGTTACGGGTTTGTCCTTCATGGCGTTGTATGCGTTATACATTGTTTCAACGTTGTAAACAATCGCACCGACCGAAATGGGAAGTTTGCCAGGAGAAACCGTTTTTCCCGTTACTTCTTTTATGAGAATTATTTCATCTCCTGCGGGATATATGGATTCAAGGGTATGAATTGAAACGTTGGGAAAATCTGAAATTTCCGCCTTCAGCGCATTTAACGCAGAGGTATAATGAGCTTTGATTGCTATTATTCCTTTTTCAGCACCGATGGTTTTCAATATTTCCGACAAAGCGGAAAGTATCTCAAAGGTGTATTCTTCAAGCACTTGTCTGTGGAGTTTTAAAAGAGGTTCACATTCAGCACAGTTGAGGATAACGACTTCTGCTTTATCCGAAAGTTTCGCATAGCTTGGGAAGCCTGCACCGCCTGCTCCTACAACTCCGCTTTTGCGGAGAGTTTCCTTTAATTTATCAAACGTCATAGTTTAACTGCCTTTTTAGTTTAGTCTGCCAGGTCGAATCCGATTCCACTGTCGATTATACCAACGATAGCGGCATCAACGGGGGCGTTTCCATGGTCGCAACCGATTCTTGCGGCACTTCCCGTTACAACGAGAACCATTTCGCCAATGCCTGCTCCAACGTCGTCAACGGCAACGATACGCTTAACCTCTCCCATTTTTTCACAAGTTTCAACTATCATAAATTTGCTTCCAACAAGTCTTTCGTTCTTTCTTGTGGAAACAACACTTCCAACAACTTTTCCAACTAACATATTCTTATCTCCCAAAAAGTGAATTGTTTATTTTCCAAGCGGTACGCCCGAACACTTTCAGACGTACTGCTTGGAAAACAAACCAAAATGATTTGTTTTCCAGCTTTCTTCAATTATTTAAGAGAAGGAAGAATTTTTTCAACGTCTGCATGAGGACGGGGAATAACGTGAACAGCAACGATTTCGCCAAGACGGGAAGCGGCTGTGCTTCCTGCTTCAGTTGCGGCTTTAACAGCTCCAACGTCGCCTCTTACCATAACGGAAACGAGACCTGAACCGATTTTTTCTGTGCCGATAAGCTCAACGTTAGCGGCTTTAACCATAGCATCTGCTGCTTCGATAGCTGCAACAAGACCACGGGTTTCAACCATGCCGAGTGCTTCAAGTGCCATAATATTTACCTCCGAATTATTTTTAATTATTTAAGCGTGGGAAGAATTTTTTCAACGTCTGCATGAGGACGGGGAATAACGTGAACAGCAACGATTTCGCCAAGACGTGAAGCGGCTGTGCTACCAGCTTCAGTAGCGGCTTTAACAGCTCCAACGTCGCCTCTTACCATAACGGATACGAGACCTGAACCGATCTTTTCAGTGCCGATAAGTTCAACGTTAGCGGCTTTAACCATAGCATCTGCTGCTTCGATAGCTGCAACAAGACCACGGGTTTCAACCATACCAAGTGCTTGAAGTGCCATAATATTTACCTCCAAATTATTTTTAATTATTTAAGAGAAGGAAGAATCTTCTCAACGTCTGCATGAGGACGGGGAATAACGTGAACAGCAACGATTTCGCCAAGTCTGGAAGCGGCTGTGCTACCTGCTTCTGTAGCGGCTTTAACAGCTCCAACGTCGCCTCTTACCATAACGGATACGAGACCTGAACCGATCTTTTCAGTGCCGATAAGTTCAACGTTAGCGGCTTTA
>JAZOCZ010000245.1:0-1874 GCA_045596755.1 Eubacteriales bacterium
GCTTACGGTGGTGAAATAAAGGACGTTTTCCACTCTTGCGTTTGCATCGACCAAGAAGGAAACGTTAAAATTATGAATTGTGACAAGATGGATTTTTCCTACAGAAGCAGTATATTGCAAAAAGAAAAGCTTATACTTGCCAGTGCAACGTTCAGGCTTAAAAAGGGAGAAAAATCACAAATCAAAGCTTTAATGAATGACCTTATGGAAAGAAGGCGAACAAAACAGCCTCTTGAATATCCAAGCGTTGGAAGTTTTTTCAAACGCCCCGAAGGGTATTTTGCCGCAAAGCTCATTGAAGACGCAGGACTTAAAGGTTTTGCAATTGGCGGAGCGCAGGTTTCTGAGAAGCATGCAGGATTCGTTATAAACGCAGGAGGAGCGACCACTTCAGATATTCTGGCACTCGGAGAACACGTGGAAAAAACCGTTTTCGAAAAATTCGGCGTAAAGCTCGAACGAGAAGTCAGAATAATAGTTTAACTACAATTTATATAATGCGGTAATAATGTATTAACCGCAAAATCAACTTATTTTGAAAGAATTAAGAAAATGTCGTTTTCAAAGGATGTAAAAAAATATTTATACGAAGCACGTGAAAGCGGGAAGGATTGCTGTAAAGCTTCCTTCGACGCAGGTGCGAAAGGAATAACCGCTGAATTCGGATGCAAAAAATGTACAGCTCAATACATAGCAGGAGTTTTTTGTGAATACGGAACGATGAGCGACCCTTCAAAAAGCTTTCAGCTTTTCGTTTATCCCAAAGAGGAAGTGGAAGAATTCATATATTCTCTTCTTGAAGAAGGCGTTTCAATTTCCTCGGGAAAAATCCGTGGCAAAAAATGCTTTTACTGCAAAAGTTGTGAAAGCGTTGCAGACTTTTTAGCTTTTTGTAAAGCAACACCTTTTGCCATGAGAGTTTTTGAAGAAGGAGTTGTCAGTGAGGAAAGGGTTCGATTGCAAAGAAAGTGCAACGCGGAGGTTGCAAACATAGCAAGGACAACTGCCGCCGCAGGCGAACAATTGGAAGCCATAAAGCTTCTCAGAAAATACGGTATGCTTGAAACGTTGAAAAGTGAGCTGAGAGAAGCCGCTATGCTCAGAGAAGCACATCCCGAAGAAGGATTGAGTCAGCTCGTTTTCCTCTCCCCCGTTGCCGTAAGTAAATCGGGGCTTAATTACAGATTAAAAAAGCTTGTTTCCATGGCAGAGGAGTTAAAATCGGAGGATAAGTAATGACCGTTTTACGTGTATATACCGAATATTCTCTACTTGAAGGCGAATGCCGTGCAAACGAGCTCATTGACAGAGCCTTGGAACTTTCCTATACGTCCGTCGCAAAAACTGACAAAGGAACGCTTGCTGGGTCTCCAGAATTTTGCGAAACGGCAAAACGCAAAAACATAAATCCCATAATAGGATGCGAAGTGTCAACATTCACCAAAGGAGAAAAGCTCGACTTGTTGCTCCTTGCAAAAAACAACGAAGGGATTTCCGCCCTCAACGTTTTCTCCTCTTTCGCAATGACAGAAGGAAGTATACCTTCGCATATATTCCCGAAATACACACAGAATATTATAGCGATACTTTTAAACCTTGAAGAAATATTCAAAAAGAGCAAAGAAGGAACTGAAAAAGCTCTTTCTTCATTAAAAGAATATTTTTCTGAATATTACGTTGGAATCGAACGTCTTCCCGAAGATTCGTCAGAAAAAAAAGTCGCAACGAAAAATATATACGAATTCTGCAAAAAAAACTTCGTAAAATGCGTTATTACAACACCTGTTTATATGACGATGAAGGAAAACGGTGAGGTTCTCGCCTTTTTCGATTTTCTTAAAAACGGTGAGAAAACGAAAAAAGACTACCTTCAT
>JAZOCZ010000246.1:0-14482 GCA_045596755.1 Eubacteriales bacterium
TATTCTCCATCACAGGTCGTGGTACAGTTTGTACAGGCCGTGTTGAAAGAGGTACAGTAACTCTTAACGACAAAGTTGAAATCGTTGGTCTTTCTGATGAAAAACGCGAAACAACTGTTACAGGTATCGAAATGTTCCGTAAGCTCCTCGATTCCGCAGAAGCTGGCGATAACATCGGATGCTTGCTCAGAGGTGTTCAGAAGAACGAAATCGAAAGAGGACAGGTTCTCTGTAAGCCCGGTTCCATCAACCCCTACACCAAGTTTGTTGGTCAGGTATACGTTCTTACAGAAAAAGAAGGCGGCCGTCACAAGCCCTTCTTCACAAACTACAGACCTCAGTTCTATTTCAGAACAACGGACGTTACCGGTTCTATCACACTTCCTGAAGGCGTTGATATGTGCCGTCCTGGTGATAACGTTGATATGAACGTTGAACTTATCACACCTATCGCTATCGAAAAAGGACTTCGTTTTGCTATCCGTGAAGGCGGCAGAACTGTAGGTTCCGGTGTTGTTATCGACATTAAATAAGTTAATTAAATAACTTTTTAGCTGTCACGAGATTTCTCGTGACAGCTTTTTTTGATTTTTTTATTGAGCATTAAAAGGAAAAATGTTAAAGTTTAAAAAGTTTTTATAAAATGCAGTAAATATGGTATTGATTTAATGAGAATTTTATGTTATACTTACAATGAAATAAAGGGAAAATGGAGAAAATATATTTTTTCATTTGCTTGTTTGTTTTTTTAGGCACCATTTTTGAGTTTCAGGAGGCTAAAATGAAAAGGAACAAATTGATTGCATTTGGATTGGTTATCCTTATGTGTATGTCCGTTCTCGCTCCATCTCTTGCTTGGGCGAACGGTTTGTCAAAAAAGTATAATCTTTCCATTTCAGGAGAGTATATCATGGGTATACCTGCGGGTGTAACCGTCGGTGAGTTTTTGTCTTCAATGAGGGAAGAAACGAGAGTTGCTTTCAATTCTGAATCAAAGGCTTACGTATGTACTGGGTGTACTGTAACTATAGGTCAAAGAGGCAGTTTTTATGCTGTAATCTTAGGCGACGTTGACGGAAGCGGTAAAGTTGATACTACCGACTATTTGAGAATCAAACAACATTGCCTCAATACTGTAAACCTTAATGGAGCCTTTTATGAAGCTGCAGACGTAGACGGAAATCGTACTGTAGACTCTACGGATATCCTTCGAATCAAGGGACATTTCCTTGGAACGTATAATCTTTATAAAGATTCTTATCTTGATGAAGAATCATCAGAAGAACCTTCTGAGGCACCTTTGCCTCCTTCAAGATTTGAAGATATGGCATTAGTTGTAAAAAGCGGTAATTTTGTTGATCCTAACGTTGTAGGATATGATAAAAAATCCATACGAGACGGGGCAGATCCTTTTGTTACCTACTATAACGGAAAATATTATTATCCCTTCATGTTCTGGGGAGTAATTTGCGTTTCGTCTTTCAACACGCTTGACGGGATGACAACAGATGGGGCTGTTAATGTATTTCCAGCAAACGTTCCCGCAGAAGCGTGTCAGGATATCTGGTCTCCTAAAATGTATTTTATAGACGGCCATTGGTACGTATATTATTCTGCAAGCGACGGAGCTCTTGAAAATCACAGAATGTACGTTCTTAAATCCAAAACTTCTGACGCTATGGGTGAATATGAATTTGCGGGAAAAGTTTCAGACTCAACAAATAAATGGGCTGCAAATGGAAGTGTTTTTGAATATAAGGGTCAGCTGTACTTTACATGGTCTGGCTGGGAAGGCAATGAAAACGTTGCTCAAAACATTTACATTGCAAAAATGTCTTCACCAACAACAATTTCCTCTGACCGAGTTTGTCTTTCCATCCCCGAAAAGAATTGGGAAATTCAAGGCGGTTCACCATTGATTAACGACGTGCCTTGTGCAATATCTTCGGGCGATTATTTAACGTTGCTTTATTCCGCAAGCGGAAGCTGGTGTGACGATTACTGTATCGGTCAGCTTTTGTTCATGGGCGGCGACGTTTTAGACCCTGCTAACTGGGCAAAGCAGGAACAGCCAATTCTTAAAACGGATCCTGATCGTTTCTATGCACCTGGAAACTGCTGTATAACCACAGACGAAAAAGGCGTTATGTGGATGGTATTCCATGCAAACAAGGAAGCAGGAAAAGGTTGGGACGGCAGAAGCATCTTTATGAAACCTATAAGAATCAACGAAAATGGCGTTGTTGAAGTCGTATACGGGGATATTAAAGAAGCTGTGAAAAACGCAGGTTTTGCAGATCCTTTGATTGTAGGATATGATAAATTAGTAAATCCTGTAGGAAGAGGTATTGCAGATCCAACTATTGCTTATCATGATGGAAAATACTACTGGTACTTTACTTGCATATTCGGTGCGTTTATTTCTTCCTTTGACAGTCTTGACCAATGGACAACAGATAACGCAGTTCCTGTCGATTTTTCTGTTGCACCTGTTACTGACGATATTTGGGCACCTGAGCTTCATTTTATAGACGGACATTGGTATATATATTATACTGCAGGAAAAGATGCGAACCACAGAATGTACGTTCTCAGAAGCAGAACGAGTGACGTTGCAAGCGGATTCGAATACGCAGGACAGATCAACGAGTGGTCTAATAAATGGGCTATCGATGCCAGCGTTTTTGAATATAAGGGCGAAATGTATTTCACATGGTCTGGTTGGGAAGGTGACACCAACGTTCAGCAAAATATTTATATTGCAAAAATGTCTTCTCCCACAACGCTTTCCTCTGAAAGAGTTTGCATTTCAGTTCCAACTTATGATTGGGAAAAGCAAGGCGGTTCACCTTTAGTTAACGAAGGACCTTATGCAATTGTCAAGGGCGATTATTTGTCAATACTTTATTCTGCGAGCGGAAGCTGGTGTGATGACTACTGTATCGGTCAGTTGCTCTTTGAAGGCGGCGACGTTCTTAATCCTAATAACTGGAGAAAACATTCCGAACCAATTCTTCAAAAAGACCCTGATTTATTCTATGGACCCGGACATTGCTGTGTAACAACCGATGAAAAGGGCGTTCTGTGGTTAGTGTTTCATGCAACCATAGAATCAGGTTCAGGCTGGAACAGCAGAAGCACGTACGTTTATCCTTTGAGAATCAACGAAAAAGGTATTGCGGAAGTTATAATTACGGACAGAAGATTTGAAGATATGTCTGTCGTTGTAAAAGAAGCTGGATTCAAAGACCCGCTTGTAACAGGATTTACAAAAATAACTAATCCTATTTGCAGCGGAGCTGACCCAGGTATTACGTATCACGACGGAAAATACTATTGGCCTGCTGGTTTTTTGGGAATTATTCTTCATACGTTTGACAGCCTCAGTAATATAGATACAAGCCACCCTGCTTGGTTAAATATCCCGCAAGATACACCTTTGGAGGATGTATGGGCACCTGAGATGTATTTTATAGATGGACATTGGTACGTATATTATTCTGCGGGAAAAGATGCAACTCGCAGAACGTATGCTCTCAAAAGCAAAACGAGCAAGATTGAGGACGGATTCGACTTTGTTGGACAGGTTACGGATTGGACTAATAAATGGGCAATCGATGGAAGTATATTTGAATATCAAGGCAAGTTGTATTTTATATGGTCTGGCTGGGAAGGCGACGTTAACGTTCAACAAAACATTTATATCGCAAGAATGTCTTCTCCAACGCAGATTTCAACCGATAGAATTTGTATTTCCGTTCCATGGTATGATTGGGAGAAGAAAGGTGCAGGCGGAGCGGAAAATTACCCAACGGTAAACGAAGGACCTTGTGCCATTACTAAAGGTGATTATTTAACCATACTTTACTCTGCAAGCGGAAGCTGGTGTGACGATTACTGTATCGGTCAGTTGCTTTTCCGCGGCGGTGACATATTAAATCCAAGAAACTGGGAAAAACTACCCCAGCCTATTCTTCAAAAAGATCCTAACTGGTTCTACGGTCCAGGTCATTGCGGTGTCGTTCCTGATGAAAACGGAGTTTTGTGGATGACATTCCATGCAAATGACCAACCAGGCACAGGCTGGAACGGCAGAAGTGTCAGAGCATATCCTATCAGAATTAACGAACAAGGCAAAGTTGAAGTTATTTTATATAAATAAAACGTCTACGAATGATTGTTTGTTTCATTGAATCTGTAAGGGTTTGATAATGAATTATGATTTATAAATATTTCAGGAGGCACAGATGAGAAAAAACAAAATTATTGCATTTGCATTGGTTGTTTTGATCTGTACAACGGTTTTTGCTCCATCTTTCGTAGGTGCAATTGATATTTCTTGGGATTATAACATCTCCTATAACGGTGGATATATCATGGGTATACCCGAACGTGTAGAACCACAAAAATTTGAGTGGTCCATGAAGGAAAAAACAGAGGTTTCCACGACACAGGAACATATTGGAACAGGGAGTTCTGTTAAAATAGCGGACAAAAGCTATAAAGCAGTTGTTTTAGGCGACGTGGACGGAAACGGCGTTGTAGATACTACGGACTATCTTAACGTTAAGAAATATTGTCTTGGCGACGTAGAACTTAACGGAGCTTTTTTGGAAGCGGCAGACGTTGATGGCGATCGTCCCGTAGATGCTACGGACTATCTTCGAATAAAAGGGCATTTTCTCGAAATGTTTAACCTTTATGAAGGTTCTTATTTGAAAGCACCCGAGAGATTTCACATTGAGGGATTGCCTGCGGTTGTTGAAGATGCCGGGTTTGTCGATCCTCTTGAGGTTGGATACAATAAAGCATTGAATCCCATTGGTGAAGGTATGTCAGACCCTACTATCGCATACCACGAAGGAAAATATTATTGGTATTTCACTTCGCCATTTGGACATGGTATTTCTTCCTTTGATAGTCTTGATGAAATAACAACGGATGATGCGGTTCCCGTTAATTACCCCATTTGGCATAATGCTGATTCAGAATTATGGGCACCTGAACTTCATTTTATAGATGGATATTGGTACGTATATTATGCGGTGGGTGTAGGTGCAGAGCACAGAATGCACGTATTGAAGAGCAAAAAGAGTTCCCTTTTAAGAGAAGATTATCTTAAAGCGGATGGTACTATAGAAGAAGTATTTGAGTACGTAGGCGTAATTACTGATTCTTCAAATAAATGGGCAATAGACGGCTCCGTGTTTAAATATAAGGGCGGAATGTATTTCACCTGGTCAGGCTGGGACGGCGATGTGGATGGTCAACAGAATATCTATATCGCAAAAATGTCTTCTCCTACAACAATTTCTTCTGAAAGAGTTTGCATCTCCGTTCCTTATTATGATTGGGAAAAGAAAAAAGGTACGTTAACAGGGAATCCCACGGTTAACGAGGCTCCTTATGCATTTTCACAAGGGGATTATTTATCAATACTTTATTCAGCCAGCGGAAGTTGGTGTGATGATTATTGTCTTGGACAGTTGATTTATTTAGGCGGAGACGTTTTGGACCCATCCAGTTGGTATAAACATACAGAGCCAATTCTTAAAACAATTCCAGACCGTTTCTACGCTCCAGGACATTGCTGTGTTGTTCCCGGTGAAGACGGTGTTTGGTGGATGATGTTCCACGCAAACAGAGAAGCGAACAAAGGTTGGGAAGGTAGAGATACGTTCCTTGAACCCATAAGAATCAACGAAAACGGTATCGTTGAGGTTATAAACTCGGATGTAAAATTCCCAAGTATTCAAGAAGTCGTTCAAAACGCAGGGTTTGTAGATCCGAACGTAACAGGATATACACCAATAGGTAATCCTGCTCGTCAAGGCTCTCCCGACCCGCAAATAGCGTATCATGATGGTAAATATTATTGGATTGGTTATTGGAGCGGTATAGGTGGATTCTTTGCCATTGAGCTTGATGTTTTTAATCCTGAACATTTGGCTGAGTTAAATGATAGTACTAAAAATATATTCACATATGAAAAAGTGAAATTTGTTGGACTTTCTGTGGAGGGTTTGGATACATCAGGGGATGTATGGGCACCTGAATTACATTTTATAGGCGAGTATTGGTACATATATTTTGCGTATTTAGCACCAGGTGCTGATGTATCTGCTCGTAGAATGTACGTTGCGAAGAGCAAAAATAAAAATGACCTTTCAGGTGGATTTGAGGCTCCGCAGAAAATTTATGACTGGAGAAACGATAAATGGGCTATTGACGGCTCTGTGTTTGAATACGACGGCGAAATGTACTTCACATGGTCGGGATGGGAAGGCGACGTAAACGTTCAACAGAACATTTATATTGCAAGAATGTCTGATCCCATGACGCTTTCCTCTAAAAGAGTTTGCATTTCTGTTCCTTGGTATGATTGGGAAAAACAAAAAGGTTCGATGCCTGAAAATCCCTATGTAAACGAAGGACCTGTTGCAATAACCTCGGGAGATTATTTAACAATAGTTTATTCTGCCAGTGGAAGCTGGTGCGACGGTTATTGCCTTGGTCAGTTGCTTTTCATGGGAGGCGACATATTGAATGCAAATAACTGGTATAAACATCCAGCTCCTGTTCTTCAATCCATTGAAGGCAAGATTTACGGTCCTGGCCACAACTGTTTTATTACTGATGAAAACGGCGTTATTTGGGCTGTATTCCATGCAAAACCTACGGGAGGAACAACAGGGTGGGACAATAGACATACATATATGTATCCCATAAGAATCAATGAAAATGGTATTGTTGAAGTTGTTGTATCTTAAAACAGACTTCTTTCCCTTGCGGTTGCTTTATCAGGCTAAAAATTGATTTCCGTTTTTTATGAATAGTTTTATTCGCATAGAAAAAAGAAAAAATGCTGTTGACAAAACGGGAATTATACTGTAAAATACAGAAGATAAAAAATAATTATACTAATTTAAAGTCCGTTTTCTCGGACTTATGGAGGATTTATGATATCAGCAGGCGATTTTAAAAATGGTCTTACTTTTGAAATGGACGGACAGGTAATGCAGATTATCGAGTTCCAGCACGTTAAACCCGGTAAGGGTGCAGCTTTCGTTCGTACAAAGCTTCGTAACGTTATAACGGGCGGCGTTGTTGAAAACTCTTTCAACCCTACAGCTAAATTCCCTCCCGCTATTATCGAACGTAAGGATATGGAATATAGCTACAGCGATGGCGAACTTTACTACTTCATGGACCCTGAAACATTTGATCAGGTTCCCCTTAACGAAGAATCTCTTCCTGAGAACTTCAAGTTCGTTAAAGAAGGCATGACAGTTCGTATCATGTCCTACAAAGGCAAGGTTTTCTCTGTAGAACCTCCCATGTTCGTTGAATTGGAAGTTACTGATACAGAACCCGGCTTCAAGGGTAATACAGCAACTAATGCTCTCAAACCCTGCACGTTGGAAACTGGTGCAGAAATCAGAGTTCCTATGTTTATCAACATTGGCGATGTTCTCAAAATCGATACAAGAACAAGCGAATACATTGAAAGAGTTTAATTTCAGAGTATAAAAGAAAAACAGGTTAGCGTAAGTTTGCTTGCGGTAACCTGTTTTTCCTGTGAGGCGTTTATGAATAACAAAAGAAAAATAATTGACGTACATGTTCACGTGTTTCCCGAAAAATTAGCTGCAAAAGCTGTTTTCAACGTGGGAAACTATTATACTGTGAATATGACTGGAAACGGAACGGTTGAAGGAGTTTTCGCAGGTTCGAAGGATTTGGATGCATATTTCGTCGTTTGTAATGCTGCAACAAAGGCTGAAAACGTTCGTCACGGAAACGATTTTTTGTTTGAATGTGCAAACCGCTTCTCCGACAGAATGGTTTTCCTCGGTTCCGTTCATCAGGATATGGATGAAAAAAGTATGAGAGCAGAGCTTGAATACTTGAAGGAAAAAGGAGCGAAGGGTTTAAAGCTCCATCCTGATTTCCAGAATTTCAAAATCGAAGACCCGAAAATGTTCCCCATTTATAAAGCGGCGGCTGAATATGAAATGCCTGTTCTTTTGCATGTGGGTGACGAAAAGACCGTTAATTCAACGCCTAAGGCGGTAAGATTCATAGCGGATAAATTCCCTGACCTTGAAATAATTGCTTCTCATATGGGCGGCTGGATGGCTTGGGATGAGGCAGATGAATATCTTATCGGTAGCCGAGTTTATATGGATACGTCCGATGCTTCCATGGTTTTACCTGCGGAACGTATCGTTAATATGATAAACAGGCATGGGGCGGATAGAATTATGTTTGGAAGCGATTTCCCCGTTATCAATACCCATGATGCGTTTGTTGAATTCGATAAACTTCCTTTGTCGGAAGAACAAAAGGAACAAATATACCATTTGACAGCAGAAAAACTTTTCAAAATAGGTAAATAAGGGTAATATTTCAATCACCTTATAATATATTAGTGTTGGGTGATTTTTTTGAAGAATAATATTGATTCGCTTTTGAAAAAAGAAATCAAAGGCGTTTTCCCTGAAGAAGGGGAAATTTTGGTTAAATATAATATTTCTTATCCCGAAACGGAACAAAAAAACGGTTTCTCGAAAATCTTTAACGGTTTTTATTCCATGCTGTCGAAACGGTTTGAGAGTTTCGCAAAAACAAGGCTATACAAAGAAGCCTTGCGTTACCGTCAGCTTGAGGAAGATTTTCAGCCTTTTGGAGCGGTATTACGGTACGTTTGTGCGTATTGTGATGAAAACGTTCTTTCCATTGTAACCGATGCATACGTGTATTGCGGAGGGGAAAAAACGGAAACTAAACGTATGTCGCAGAATTGGGATATAAAAACGGGAAGACTTTTGCTCTTTGAGGATTTTTTCAAGCCTTCCGATAAGGAAAATATTATAACAGGGATAAAAAGCGAAGGGCGAATGCGGGAAAAGGCTGGACTTTCCTGCTTTTTCAGAGACTATGAAAAAAAACTGAAAAGCGGATTTTCCAAAAATGATTTTTACCTTACACCGAAAGGGTACGGTTTTTTCTACCCCGCAGGATCGCTTTCGGATTCAAAGGAAACAGAGGTCTTTTTCCTTTTGGGTTTTAAGGGAAACGGAGAGTTTAATCCATATTAAAAAACAGAGGTCGTATATGAAAGCAGTAGCATTTACAGGTTACCGACCCGAAAAATTGAGTTTTCAGGAAAGTGCGGATGATAAAGCATATCTTAAATTCCGAGAGCTTCAGAAAAAAGTTATAAATCGTCTTTTGGAATTGGGTCATACAAAATTTATATCGGGCATGGCTCGCGGATTCGATATGTGGGTGGCAGAGGATATTTGTGAGTTGAAAAAGGAAAAAAGCAAAATAAAACTTATTTGTGCCATTCCCTTTGACCGCCAGGCATCAAGCTGGACGGACGAGGAAATAGAGCGTTACGAAAATATAAAAGCTCAAGCCGACGAAATAGTTGTCACCTCTCCAAGTTACAATAGGGGCTGTTTCCATAAGCGGAACAGATATATGGTAGATAACGCAGAAACAGTTGTCTGCTGTTTCGACGGTAAACCCGGCGGTACTGCATATACCGTTGATTACGCCTTAAAAAAAGGTAAAATGGTTATACAAATAGACCCTAAACAACTTGTGGTTTCTATTATAAGTGAAAGAAAAATTTGATAAAAAAGCTCCCGAAGGCTTTGCTATATGTTCTTAGCGAAGTTTTTAGGGTGGTATGTAACCGGAAGGCAAACTTGCCTTCCGGTTATTACTTTTATGCAGGGATATCTTCCTCTGCATCTTCGTCATAATGCCTCCACGCTTGGGGGCTTTTTCGTCTTGCGGATTTTTTCTCCTATTATCAATTCGCTTTTTTTAAAACCGCATTTCGCTCATCTCTTGTCATGTATTATATAATATGCTATGCCGTAACGGTGTGGTACTTAAAACATCTTCAACAATCGCAGATGTGTTAGCTTTGATAGGGCAGGGTGTTTATTGATATTAATTGTCATATAAACCTTTTTAATATCAAAATATTATGCCGATAAATAACTCAACGAAAAGATGAGAGCAAATAAAAAAATACCCACCGGATGTTGTGGCTAAGTTCAGTGTTGAACTGCCACATCCAGTGGGTATTTTTATACTTGTTTTAAGTCTTTATTTTCAGAGTCCATGCATACGCAGACATACCAGTAATATCCGTCATACATAACTCCGACTGCCATATAGGTGTACTTGGAACTACCGACATACGACCAATGTCCTTTGCCGTTTCTGATACCGTTGTCGGCGGACTTTCCGTAGACGGCGGCGCGGTGTTACAACCGCATCCCACCATACTCAAGAGCACCCCACAGCAGAGAAGAAGGATTATGATTTTCTTCATATATCCTCGACCTCCTCCAAGCCTTTCATCACTTCCACCATTATGCGAGTAGCAAGGATAAATCCCGAACTGAACGCCTCACGCTCTGTGATGCAGGACAGTTCGCTTGTGCAGTCCTTGAACTTTTCAAAGGTTTCTTTCTGCTTTTCTGTTAGCCCTGCATTCAGTTCTTCTTCATTTTTGCATATCAGCTTGACGAGTTTATCTACTCTCGTTCCTCGCTTAATATACCTTTCGTGCGGACTGATGTTGCCGTAGTATAAATCCTCAAGTGTTGTCATGTGCGTTGCACCTCATTTTGCAACACAAACACATACCACAACACCTTCCACAAGTCCAGCGTTTTTCTCTATAAAAAGCAAAAAGCACCGCATTTCTGCGACGCCATTATCTCATCGTATATAAAATATAAAAATCTCTTTGGCCCAACTGAGCCATGATGGGACATTGCCATCAAGCCACTGCACGACCTTTGGTATATCTGCCGTCGTAAGTTCTCCAATATGGTTATAGATGCTTCCGTCTGCCACGGTTTGACCGATAGCAATCATAGCATGGGCGTGGTCGCCAACGGCGGCATATTTGCCGATAGCAAGTGCACCCGTTGAGAAGCATCCAACCGAGAGAGCTCCAAAGGATATCAGTCCTACGCTGATTGCTCCTGCAGCAAATAAACCAAGAGCAATCGAACCAACAGCAAGCAGTCCAGCTGAGAACACGCCTGCGGAAATCAAGCCCAGGGACAGAAGTCCAATAGAGATTACTCCAAGTGAGAGCAGGCCAACCGAGATAATACCTCGTGAAAGTAGACCGAAGGAAAATATTCCATGCGCCTTAAGTCCTATTGCAAAAAATCCGTGTGCGTTTCTTCCGATATGATAAAGTGGCATACCGAAAATCATCTTTTCGCTCTTGCGTTCGTGAAACTGCTTTTTAAACTTATCCCAAATGCTTTCTTTTTCTGCAGGTTGTAACCCTTGCTTTTCGGTAATATCCTCATTGAGAAGATAATCCATCGAACATTCAAACAGCTTTCCCATTTTTATCAGTTTATCGGTTTCGGGATATGCGATATCCGACTCCCATTTGCTAATCGACTGACGGGAAACGCTAAGAATATCAGCAAGCTGTTCTTGTGTGTAGTTAAATTCTTTTCTTAATTTTGATAGCTTTTTGCCAAGTGTCATAATCATTTCTCCTTATGTTTTCTAACGCTGCGTTGCTTTAATTATAGAACACGCAGCAAAATCATACTACCAATTCGGTGTTTCTAAATGTAAACTTCAGGTTGCAAGTGATATTACAACTATTTCTTATTGCTTTTCTTCCAATCTGCAATGCCGATAACCCCAATTACCACAAAGGCAATGGCAAGCAATAATGTGACGGTCCATTGCCAAGCGGTTCACCGGATGCGGCAATTACGATATAAGCAATAATTGCCGCAGCGCCGACCACGATTTGAAATATAGAAGAAAATAAACGCCATTTATTCATAACGCAAATCCTTACGCCTTCCACACGGCTTTGATGATGTTGCCGATCTTGGGAGATGTTCCGTACATGAGAACACCTACACGGTAGATCTTAGCAGACAGTATACCAATTCCGAAGGTAGATGCAACCAAAATGCCGATAGAAATCGCAATCTCATGCCAAGGCACAGTGCTCATAGCAATTCTTGTGAACATAGCCATCGGTGAGGTGAACGGAATGTAAGAGCAAATCTGCATCAGTATATTGTCCACACTTCCGCTGCTCATCGAGAACATGACCACCATAAAGCCGAACAAGAATAGGAATGTTACAGGCTGAACGGCAGTATTGATATCTTCCAGTTTTGAAACTGTAGAAGAAATTGCACCATAGAGGAAAGCATAAATGAAGAATCCGAGCAAGAAGAATACGAGCATATATACAAACAGCTCAGGCGGAATATTAAAGATAGAGTCAATGATTCCGTTATCTCCCCAATAGGACTTATTTACGTTATAGAATACGAGCGCTGAGCCAAAGATGGCAACGAGCTGAACAAGACCTGCCATACAAGCTGCTAAAACCTTACCAAACATCATATTGATGGGCTTGGCGCTGGTGATAAGCAACTCCATAGCACGAGAGCTTTTTTCGGTTGCAACACTCATTGCTACCATCTGACCGTAAAGCAAAATAACCATATACAGAGCAAAAATCATAATGTATGTGTAGAAGAAGTTCTGCATTTGATCCTTGCCGAGGCTTTCCACTTCGCCGTCAATCTGAATGCTCATAACATCGGCAGCATCTTCAGCTAACATACCGCCGTTAATCATAGCATTCATTTGATAGATTTGCTGTAAGACACTGGTTGCAATATCCGGGTTCATATCGTACATTGAAAGGTTATCAACGTAATATGTAAATGAGGTTGCTCCCGTCATAACAAAAGCGCACTCTACATCACCGGAAGTGATTTTGTCTTTGATTACGCTGACTTCATCATCCGTAATCTGCACGTCATAATCAGTAAAGGATGCGGCAAACGTTTCTTTTACCATATCTGCCCGCATAGGATCATCTGCTTTTACAAGCATAACGGAAAGGTCTGATGTAGTATCAGAAGTGTCGTCTGATTCAAACAATGCCGTAATTCGAGGAAAGAACATAACGATAGCGATTACCACCATCAAAAAGATCGTTACACCGACAAATGCTTTGTTCTTAGCGTAATTTTTAAGTTCAAACCTAAATATTTTTCCAAATTGTTTCATTACTTAGTCCTCCTGTGTTGCATCGCCTGCGTATTCTACGAAAATATCGTTGAGGGAAGGTTCAAAGACCTTTACCTCGTCAATATCGTACTTTTCTACAAGGCGGGTCATAGTAGCTTTCTTTTCGGAGGGCGAGCCCAAGCGAATCATTAAATCACCATTGTCCATAACGGTACAGGAAAAGCCAAAATCAGCTATGATCGCATCGGGTGTTTCTGTTTTTACAACCAAACGATCACGGGGATAGTCACGTTTAATATCGTGTAAATCACCGTGCAGAGCAACAACGCCGTTGTTGAGGATCGCAATGCTGTCACAGAATTCTTCTATGTAGCTCATCTGATGGCTGGAGAACAGAACAATTTTGCCGTTTGCAATTTGTTCCTTAACCACATCCTTTAAGAGCATTGCATTTACGGGATCCAGACCAGAGAACGGCTCGTCAAGAATAACAATATCAGGGTTGTGAGCAAGAGCCGTAATAAGCTGAATCTTCTGCTGATTACCCTTTGAAAGAGTTTCGAGCTTCTTATTACGATATTCGGTCATCCCAAGTCTTTCGAGCCAATAGTCAATAGACTTTACCGCTTCTTTGCGGCTCATACCTTTCAACTCCGCAAAATAGGTAAGCTGGTCGATGATGATTTTCTTCGGATACAGACCTCTTTCTTCGGGAAGATAGCCGATGCCGATTTTGTTGTAATCGATGGGCTGACCGTCCATCAGTACCTCACCACTATTTGCGGGAAACACATCCATTAAAATACGGATAGACGTGGTCTTGCCGGCACCGTTTCTGCCGAGTAATCCAAAGGCTTTGCCACCCTCAGCCTTGAACGAAACTCCGGTGAGGACTTTCTTATCACCAAAGGATTTTTCTATGTTTCTGAGTTCTAAAATCATTTTGCGTCAGACTCCTTAAATTTCAAGTTAATTGCACCGATACCGCCACTAACCTCAATGCTGTTATTGCCGTTACCTTGTTCCTTGATATTAGAAACGCTTGCACCATCTACAGTTATATTTCCAAGACCTTTTTCTATATCAAGTTTATAATCATCCCTATTACCAATTATGGTTATGTTGGACTCTCCAACACCTAAATCGAAATCGCTTTCACCTGTAACAACCGAGATCAGCTTCAACTGACCTACACCCATATCTAAATCAAGGTTATGAAGTGCACCGCCTGATACGGTGATTTTTCCTGCACCACCGTCAATGTCAATATCTGAGGTGGCAACAAGAGTATCAATGGTAACTTCACCGGCACCAAGCTCGAAGTTCATTGTAGAAGCAGACAAGCTATCTACAGTCAGTCTTCCTGCACCGGTTATAATATTTGCTTTTTCGAACACCGTGTCTGCAGGAATGT
>JAZOCZ010000247.1:0-3840 GCA_045596755.1 Eubacteriales bacterium
CATTGTTGTATAATTACCTCGCTTTATGTGTGGTTTTTTGTCAATTCCATTATATCATAAAGCGAGTGGATACTCAACACCTTTCGGTAAAGAGTATCCACTTTTTTTCGTTTTCGGCTGTTGCTTATTGCAACAGCCCCGTTACATTATAAATAGTGATTAGCAAAGAGTAATGAAAAGGCGGAAAAATGTGAATGTGTTATAGATGCATTTTGCACGGTGTGCGCTATTTTATTAGTTAAAGAAAAATGCGAAGCATTTTTTTCCTACAAAGCCGTAGGCTTTGCCTGAACTTTCGATAGGAAAAAATAGTGCAGATTGGAAAAACCGAATCCGAAGCTGTACTGACGTACAGCGAGAGGTGAGGTTTTTTCAAAGCACAAAACAAGAAATAAAAAAGCAAAACGGCACAATCGTGCCGTTTTGTTACCTATTATGTGGTGATATGAAGATAAAACATAAGAAAAAATAAAATGGAAGATTATTTTATATTGTTTTGTGCGGTCTGTGCATTTTTTACATCGAAAGGGGTAGGGTGAAGGTGAACGAGCATCCCTTATTCGTCCCCGACTCAACTGTAATCTTCTCTTTATGGCTATCGATAACGGTTTTAACAATAAACAGTCCAAGTCCCATACCGCTTTTATCAAGCCCACGTGAGCGGTCAGATTTATAGAATTTATCGAAAACGTGGGGTACTTCTTCTTCGGGGATACCTACTCCATCGTTTTTGATTGTGATAAAGGCTTTACCCAAGGCTTCGTCCTTTTTCAAATCAACGATGAGCATACCGCCTGTGGGGGAGAATTTAACCGCATTGTGAAGAAGATTGTAAAACACCTGATGAATGGCATCGGGGTCTGCGTTTACGATAATAGAGTCGTGGTTTGGAATTTCAACGTTAAGACGCTTGTCGTCTATTTGACCTTCAAAGGTGAAAAGGGTGGAAAGAGCCTTTTCTGTAATGTCGAAGGGCTTTGGATTCATTTTCTGATTCTGCATCTTTGTTGTAGTGAGCAGAGTTGAAATAAGTCGGGACAGACGTTTCGTTTCTTCGGAAATAATTTCCAGATAATGCTTTTGCCTTTCGGGAGGTATTGTTCCGTCGAGAATGCCGTCTGCAAAGCCTGAAATGGTTGTCATAGGGGTTCTCAAATCGTGAGCAACGCTGGCGAGGAACGTGTCTTTATGCTTGTCGTTTCGCTCAATCGTATCCATCATATCGTTGATGGAGTTTGCCAGATCGGCGATTTCGTCATCATAATCCGTTTTGAGTCTTATGCTTGTATTGCCCTTTGCATAGTTGTTTACCGCCTGACCTATTTCGCTGAAGGGCTTTGCAATGCGGTTTCCAACGATAACAATGGAGAAAGCCGCACCCAAAAGAAGCCATATGCAAGCGGTGATTATTGCGCTGAGAAGCTGAGTTCTTGCGGTGTAAATACCGTCGCTCATCGTTGATACAACCACGTACCCCATATTATTGTAGGTTTTTGTGTCGATTATGGGGAGAATAAATAAGTTGCTTTCTTTCTTGTCTTTTTCGTGGAACGTGTATTTGGCGGAAAAACCGTCATAGTCCTTTTTCATAATGCGTTTATCCGCTTCCTTTTTCAACGGTTCGGATAAGGACACTTCTGCTCCGTCGCAAGCACTTGATGCAATAAGAAGAGTTCCTGCAGAATCGTAAATATGAACACCGATGTTATCTTCTTCGTATTTCAATAAGCTGTGTTCAAATTGCTCTCTGTAAAGGTCGCAAACAACTGCTCCAGGCGTGCATTCGTGGTCGTCGTGGGCGTCTTTTGCAAGCTCTGTGTATCCAAGCACCGTTTCTGCAATGCTTTTTGCGGAAAGGGTCATTATTGCCGCATCGGTGTTTGAGGAGAATTTCGTAAAAATACCGTAGGTTATAAGAGCAAACAGGAGGATACCTGCAAGCACTATAAACGAAAAGGTCAGAATAATTCTTGATGAAATATTTTTAAACATAAAATCACCTTAAACTGATTATTTTTGACAAGCATTTATAAACGTTTCGAAAATACGTCTTGATTTTTCATCTGTGGCGAAAAGATGCTCGGGATGCCATTGAAGTCCTAACGCAAAGGAATATCCGTCACGTTCTATCGCTTCAATAGTTCCGTCGGAAGCTTTGGCAGAGATTTTCCAGCCTTCTGCAAGTTTTTTTATTGATTGGTGATGCATACTGTTTGTACCGTATTCTTTTTCGCCAATAATATCAAAAAGCAATGAATCCTCTGCAACGCTTACAGTGTGGGAAGGTATGTAGTAAGGAGGCTGTTGACGGTGTGATATCTTTTTGGAATACTCTATAGGAATATCCTGATAAAGACTTCCGCCAAAAGCAACGTTCAAGGTTTGTATACCTCTGCATATGCCAAGCATGGGTTTTCCCAGCTCAAAAACACGTCTTGCTAAAGGAAGCTCCAGCGTATCGCGTTCATGACAGAAGTCCCCGAACCCTTCGTGAACAGTTTCACCAAATAAAACAGGGTCAACGTCGTCTCCGCCTGTGAAAAGGAATCCGTCTGCAATTTCTGCGTATTTCAGCATAACGTCTTCGTCATAGGTAAGATTTATAAGTATAGGTATACCACCGCTTTTCTGAATGGCATCCATATATCTGCGATTTATAACCACGGTAGCGTCACCGTAGGAAGGTGTGAGAGCAATAATTGGTTTTTTCATAGTGGTCCTTTCTGACGAATTCCGAATATGGAATTCGTAATTCGGAATTGAAGGAAATTTTTCTCCCGTAGGTCGAAACCATAAGGCAAGAGGCAAGAGGCAAGAGGGAAGGAAATTTTTCTCCCGTTGGTCGAAAAATATTTTATATAATTGCTTTTCGAACGCAGTGAGAAAAGCTACCTTTATTCCGCATTCCGCATTCATAATTCCGAATTGAATTTTTTCTCCGAAAAAAATCTAAAAACTGTTGAAATATGGTCAAAATAATTGTATAATACATTATATATGTAAAAGTTGAAAAATTCAAGTATTTTAAACATTTTTTTCGGAAATTTATGGTCGGGGTGATAAATTATGAAAGACGGTAAAATTATGAGACTTATTGTATTGTTTTTGATTTTTGCGTTACTTTGCTCTTGCGAGGGCATGAATGTGATTTCCAATATGGATTTTGATTCTTCCAACTCCTCTGAAAGTACGGTTAGCAAGGAAGAAACATCCTCGGAAGACGAATCCGAAAGCAAGGATACATCCTCTGGGTTTACGGAGAATGACGTTGTCATAGGCGGAGCGGATACTCTGAAAATCAGCGAAGCTATGGCGAACAACGATTGCTTCTGGTCACTTAAATACGAGGATTGGGTTGAAATATATAACCCTACGGATAAGGACATTTCTTTGAATGATTATCGAATAAGCGATGACGGTTCGGATATCAGAAAATATGCCCTCCCTGACGTTACGTTGAAAGCGAAGGAATACCTTGTGCTTACAGAATCAAGTCTTAACTTTTCCTTGAGTAAGGCGGGGGAGACGGTTTACCTTTATTGCGTTTCCAAAAATTGCCTTGCTTCCAAACTTGATTTGGGTGTAAGCGAGAAAAACAAATCCTACACCGAGGACGGAGTTTCTGATTATCCTTCACCTAATTTTGAAAACACCTATGAAGGTTTTATTGAATACAGAAAATCCGTGTCGAGCGGTCAGAAACTTATAATAAACGAGATTATTGCTTCAAACTCTACGGTGTATTCCATAAACGGCGAATATTTTGACCTTATTGAACTTAAAAATACGTCTGTGGAAAGCATAAACCTTTCGGATTATTATATTTCCGATGATAAAAAT
>JAZOCZ010000248.1:0-5539 GCA_045596755.1 Eubacteriales bacterium
GAATACTCCAAAATGTTTTTTTAAACGGTACTATTGTTTTACCTACAGCTGATGCGTTTCCCCTTCTTGTTAAAGAAGTATCAGCTTTTCTTGTTTTCTATGATGGAAAACTGCAAAGATTAGAAACTGAATTTTCAAGAAGTTCTGAAGGTTATTATTACATTAGTTTTAAATGTCCCGAAGGTTACACAGTGGAAAAAGATGTTGTTAGAATTGATTTTTCGTATATTTTCTATTCTGTTTCTGAACTTTCCGATTATACCTGCTCTACTGTCAACGGCTTCGTCTTTGACTTTTCATTTGGCGAACCAACACTTGATTTTGAAAGCAATCAATCTATGAAATTTAATTCTTTCTCTTTAAGTATACAGGAAGAAGAATTGGGCTTTATTGAATCTATTGCTAAAAAGATAGGTGATGTCTTTGCAGAAACTAAAAGTTTACCCAAGACAATTTGGACAGTTTTTTCCGACGGAATTACATCTTTGTTTGTTCCCGATTCTGCTACATGGGATGAAATCTCTGTTAAATTTGATACGTTGTCTAAAGAAAAGTTCGGTGCTTTTTATGAAGTTATCGACATTTCGCGTAATATGTTTAGTGATATCTCAACATATGACGAAGTTAACTCGGTTACCGTTCCCGAAGTTACTGTTGAATTTAGCGGTACCCCTTTTACATTTGGTGGGTGGGATGTAAAACTTATTCCCGATGGATTTGAATTTCTTGTGGACGTTTTAAAAACTATTGTTGCAGTAATTTGTACTCTTGCATTTCTTAATGGTTTATTGCATCGATATGATGAAATTATGGGGGTAGAAAATTGATAGTAGAACTATTACTTAATTTCGTTTATAAGATCTTTGAAATAAGCTGGTTTGATATTCCACCTTTACCCTCTGAAATATATTCATATCTTGAGGTTGCATCTGATTGGATTTCTGTCGGTGCGGGAATTCTTGCCAACTATGTCCCACTTGATTATATAATGGTGCTTTTTGGTTTTATTGTTACTGTTGATATAGCTATCAATATTTATCACTTTGTATTGTGGGTCCTTAAAAAGATACCTCTTTTCGGTGTTGAATAATATTTATGCTTCGTCCCAATAAAACCAGCATTTTGTATAATAGGGTGTAAAAGGAAAAGAGCCTATCCTTTTTATTTGGATAAGCCCTATTGTATATTTGTTAGTTATTGTTGTTTTGCTGATTTATCGGTTGAGTTGTTTTATTATTCATTGGACAATATCGATGTTTTTTTGTTTTAAAATTTATTCTACGTTTTAGATAACTGTTTTTTTATAGCGTCTATTGTTTCGTCGCTTATAATATGTTCTATTTTACAGGCATCCTTGTCAGCTGTTGTTTCGCTTACGCCAATCTTTACCAAAAACTCATGTAATATCTGATGACGTTCGTATATTTTCTTTGCTTTACTTTCACCGATATCTGTCAAGTTTATATGTCCGTTTTCATCAACGGAAATCAAATCCTTATTTTTAAGGAGTCCCAATGCTCTACTTATGCTTGGTTTTGAATAACCGCTCATATTTACAATATCTATTGCTCGGACGTTTTCCTGGTTTTGTCTAAGAAGCAATATATATTCAAGATACATTTCTCCAGACTCATGTATTTTCAACTCGTTCACTCCCTATGAATGTTTTTAACCAACTTTTATTCAATTATACAATTAACATAGAGTTTTGTCAATAGAGTAAACTTATAAAATTGGATTCATAAGTTTTTCAATGCCGTGTATAACGATATTTTCATAAAGAGAAAGCCTTGAATCTGGTTTAAAAGGTTCTTCAAACGGAAGCATGAGTTTGTTACCAAAATTTATTGCTCGGTTTAATGAGAACATACTTCTGTTATTATCCGTTGACGATAAACCGAAAGTGCTTTTCAGACTCATACCACAGCTTATTACGTTGTTGCAATTTATTTTCCCCCTACAAGGGCTTGAGTGCGGACATAAAACGAAATCTGCGCTTATATATTTTTCATCTAAAACACATCCACTTTCATCTATGGCAATTATATTGTAAACTTCAGATGATGGTTTACAGCTGATTTGTGCATTTAATTTCTCAGAAGCGATTTTAATAAAGTCTTTACGAAAATCTAAAAATAGTATCTTATTATCAGACTTATTCACTTTTTTATCCCTTCTAAATAATTATAAATTTATAAATTATTTTGATATTTCAGTTTCTTCCTTATCTTCGACAGATAATAATGAATTCAGCGATAGTGCCTTCAGCCCATTCGATGAACATCTGCTAATAAATGATGCTAAGGAATAGGGAGTTTCCGATGAAATGTTATCCACGGAAATTATGTCTCCTTCGGATATGAGTGTTTCGCTGTTAGAAAAGCTCAATGAGGAGGATATATGTTTCTGCCCGAAAGCATTTATCAGCTCTGGTATTTTTCCCGATTTGTCAGATATTATTCTGATATATTCAGGGTACTCCCCTGTTTTTGAATAATATGAATCGTTTTGTGTGGCAAGATAGTAAATTACTTTGTTTCTCGACGCATGGTGTTCTTTGTAATCTATGATCATCCCAAAATAATGTCCGTCATTCTTCATTTGTTTCATCAAATCTTCATTATCGTTTATCCAATCTACAGATGCAAAAAATGTTCCTTCAACGTTCAGTCCTTTCAAAATTTGAGATAATAGTTTTATGTCTTTTTTGTTTTCTTTACCATTTAAATTTATCGTTATAGAATAAACCGATTGTGTTGTCTCTATGTTTTTTAACGGAATATATACTTGTGTTTCCGAATATTTTTCATCATTTATTCTGGTTAAAACAGCACAGAATATCAATATTATCAAAGAGAAGTTTAAAATTATTATTCTGTTTTTAGAAATTTTTCTAAAAAAATACCCTTTTTGAATATGCATTATAATACCTCCATAGGTTATCATAATATTTATATTCAAAAAGGGCGATTTTATTATTAAATATAACTTTTACTGTTCAAGCAATATTTTTGATCCGTCACTTGTGATTTTTATACTTCCGTTAACGGTTAAATATGTGTTTATGCCTTTTGAAGAAAGTTTTGACAATACGTCAGAGGATGCTGGATTTTTTTGTGAACAGGTGATTGCTGCATACGATGGAGAAACCGCGTTAATCAAATTTTCTGTTTCAGGATCCAGCGCACCATTATCTGGCATCATCAGGAAATCGTGTTGAACGTTTCCTTTTGAAATGATTTCTTTTATTCTGTCGGACTTAGCATCTCCTACAAAGAGAAAACTATTTTCTCCATGTATAACACTGATTGCAGAGCTATAATTATCATCATCGGAATAATAACTTTTTTCGCAAGGAGTTATTTCAAATTTAACGTCATCTGCCACAAATGATATTGTTTTATCAACCTTGACGGCAGATATTTTTTTGTTTGTGAGAGCTGAGGAATAATCTTGATATTCTGTATTGTTTTTTACGTAGTTTGGTTCGTAAACTGTTCCTATCTCTAAATTGCTTATAATTGCGCCTGCACCGCCAATTGATTTTTTGTCAAGATGCGTCAATATAAGAAAATCAATCTTTGAAAGAGATTTTTCAGCAAAATAATCAAGTATTTCTTGTGAGTTGTCAACGTCGCCACAATCTATTAAGATGGTTTTTGAACTCGTTCTGAACAGATATGCATCGGATTTTCCCATTTTGAATATCCTGAATTTCAATTCTCCAAGGTCAGCGTATTTGCCTTCGTCAGTTTCGGAGTTGTCCGTTTGTGATTTGTTTTCATCTTGCAATGTCTGTTCTTTTGAGATGAGATCATTTGAAGATGTTGTTTGATTGGAAACTGTGGAAGACGATTGGTCGCACGAACAAAAAAGAGATAAAGTGAGAGCTAACAACAAAAATAAAACTAAAAATTTCATTTTAATATCCTTTCTAAGTTTTACACCTGAACTGTATAATGTTTTATGCTTCGTCTGAAAGTATAAGTCTGCCCATATAAACGCCCATAGATGAAGCCATCATTAAGCCACGAGTCCATCCGCTTGAATCGCCTAAACAATACAAATTATTTATATTTGTTTTAAGTTTTTCGTTCATATCAATTCTATTGGAGTAGAATTTAATTTCAGGTGCATATAATAAGGTCTCGGGACTTGCAAATCCCGGAACAACGTTATCAAGTGCTTCGATAAATTTTAAAATATTTACTAATGTGCGGTATGGAATAGCTGCACTTATGTCTCCTGCCACAGCGTCAGGAAGCGAAGGCCTTACGTTAGAGCGATCCAACTCTCGTTGCCATGTGCGTTTTCCGTCCAATATGTCGCCATAACGCTGAACGAGTATTTTTCCGTTGCCCAACATATTACATAAAGCGCCAACCATACTTGCGTATTTAATTGGTTCGTTGAATGGAACGGAGAAATTATGGCTGCATAGAATGGAAAGGTTTGTATTGTTTGATTTTAATTCTTTGTATGAGTGGCCGTTAACAACGGCTAAATTGTTATCGTAATTCTCTTGACTTACAAAACCGCCAGGATTCTGACAGAAGGTTCTTACTTTGTTTCTGAAAGGATTAGGATAGCCTATAAGTTTTGATTCATACAACAGTTCGTTAACTTCATCCATAACTTCGTTTCGAACTTCGACTCTTACACCGATGTCAACCGTTCCTGCTGAATGTCCGACACCGTGTGCCCTGCACATACCTTCAAGCCAGTCAGCACCTTTTCTTCCTGTTGCAATTATAACTTTTTCACCCAATACTTCTATTTCATCGTTGCCATTTATTGTATATTTCGCACCGATACACGTTTCATTTTCAATTATAACGTCACGGCAATCAGCGTTGAAAATAAGGTTAACTCCGTTTTCAACAAGGAAATCCTGAATACGTTTATATATTTCATGTGCCTTTTCAGTTCCCATATGTCTTATAGGACAATCAACTAATTTCAGACCTGATTTAATTGCACGTTTTCTGATTTCTTTTGTTTTTTCGGGAGAAGAGATACCCTCAATTTTCGTATCAGCGCCAAATTCAAGATAAATTTTGTCTGTATAATCGATAAGGGATTGCGCCTTTTCGTGACCTATCAACATAGGAAGGTCACCACCCACTTCATAACTCAAAGAGAGTTTTCCGTCGGAAAATGCACCTGCTCCTGAAAATCCCGTTGTTATATTACATTGTTTGCAATTTACACATACGTGCGTATTTTTTTTAGGACAAAATCGTTTTTCGACGGGCAAACCTTTTTCAAGAATGCATATACTGCCTTTAAACTCATTTCTTATAAGTTCCAAAGCTGTAAATATTCCCGATGGACCTGCGCCAATTATTAAAACGTCATATTTCATTTAACACCCTCCCCGTTTAAGTCTATTAACTGTATTATCCTTTTCAGAGCATGAAGAAATAAATAATCTGAAATTTCAATCAAGTATATATTTAACGATGACACCTTTTTCGTATATAACCTTTATCCAAAGTTTTTTTTCAAAAAAGTAGTAGTCTGCTTGTCCGGAAAGATA
>JAZOCZ010000249.1:0-3451 GCA_045596755.1 Eubacteriales bacterium
AAACTTCCCGATATGGATATTATTCGTTTTTTGATAATTTTGTAATAAACTCCGCGTTTGTTAAGTTCTTCGGTGAAAAAACTTCCATCGTCGCTCAAAATCCCAAGCAACAAATGTTCACTTCCGAAATAAGAATGTCCAAGTTCCTTTGAAACCAAAAATCCGTTGAATAGTGCTTTT
This sequence comes from Eubacteriales bacterium, assembly GCA_045596755.1. Lineage (GTDB taxonomy): Bacteria > Bacillota > Clostridia > Oscillospirales > CAG-382 > SIG653. The sequence continues at coordinate 181 of JAZOCZ010000249.1, forward strand.
TTGGCACTTTCAGAATATTTTTCTGCCACAATTTCTCCTTTCAGACTATGGAAAATCGCATAGAATAATATTTATAATATGAAAACTTTTTGATTTTTTTAAAAAAGGGCTTCCATTTTTAGTTTTTTTATGTTATTATAACTACGTATCATGTGGGGAATCGCCCTCATTCGAAAACCCATCGGGAATTCGCGAAGTACGTAAAAAAGGAGTCAAAATGTCAGCCCGCAAGAAAAAGAAAAGAAGAAGCGCTGTCGTATATGCGGTGTTACAGTTTTTCAAACTGTTTGGCGCAACCGCCCTCATAGTTGCCGCTTTCTCGTTGATTATTGCCGCGGCACTCTGCATTCCATTCACAAGCAAAGAAAAAAACAATGAATATACAGTAAAAATAAGAACGCAGGCTCTGACCAGAGCGGTTAAGATAAAAGCAGGTGACAAAGACATTGTAAGCCAGGGATATTTCCCCGTAAGTGCTTTGAACGGCATTATGGGTATACGTGTGGTGGGAGATAGTAAGGGTATAACCATTTCCAACCCTTCTGGAAGCGAGACAATGGAACTCACCCCGAATTCAGCCGTAATAATAGTGAACGGAACGTGGAAGAAAACCGAAAACGTCGTTCTCTACAAGGACGGAGAATGTTATTTGCCGATGGATCTTCTTGAAAAATACACTTGCCTCTCTGTATCATATGATGAAACCTCATCTCTGTATACTGTTTCAACGTCAGGAGCAGAAGATATTGCATTTTTCCCCAAAAACGCCGTTTTTGACGTCCCCGAAAAAGCATAGGCAAAGTGATAATTCACAAAAATAAGAATAACGGATTTTTTGCAAGGCTATAATGCTACTGTGAAAAATTCAAACTACGAAAGGACAGCCACAGTATTATGCGAAAAAGCAAAACCTTACGCGCTCTTGCGATGTTCATGCTCGCTCTCGTGATATTGACGAGCATCCCGTTTTCAAAAGCAAAAGCAAAAGTCTTAACGGAAAAAGATGTTATACAAATGTTCAAAGGCGACACGCAACTTGATAGAGACAAAGTTCTCACTGTTATTTCAAGTATGGATCTCACCGCCAAGCAGAGAAACTTCTTCAAGGTTATCATTCCCCTTGCCGTGCAGGATATGATTGACAACGATATTCTGGCATCGTTGACTATTGCGCAGTCCGTGTGGGAAGGCGGTTGGGGCGTCGGTAACATAGCCATCGTTGCAAATAACGTATTCGGTATAATGGCAGCTTCAAACTGGAACGGTAAAGTATACTGCACAACGGAAAAACAGGTTTACGATTCCTATGCTGAAGCGGTAAAACATGGCGGCAAAAGATTTTTCAGGGCTTATGACAGTTGGGCAGACAGCCTCCACGACCACAGTCAGCTTTTCCTCAATTCTGACAGATATCAGGTTTTCATCGGGCTTCGTGATTACAAAGCCGCTTGTAAATACGTTTATTCAACAGGTTATGCCGTGTCGAAGGATTATCCAAACGAGCTTATAGGCACTATTGAATCCCATAAACTCACTCTTTTTGACACAATAGCAAAGGAAATACTTAAAGCCCGTGAAATAGCAGCATCGATTATGCCAACGTCGGTTTCCATATCGGCATCAAAAATCACCATCGGTTTGGGTTCGACCTTCACGTTAAGGGCAACGGTTCAGCCCTCAAACGCCAACAGCAACATTACCTGGACAACAAACAAAAGCGGTGTCAGCGTTAATTCAGGCGTTGTTTCCGCAGACAAGGTTGGTGTTACAAACGTCCTTGCAGAAACGGTAAACGGTATGGGCGTTGAATGTGTGGTAACTGTGCTTGAAAACTTCGATTTCGTTGTTATCGGTTCCAATTTAACACAGTACACGGGTAACGGAGCAATAGCGGCAGTTCCTTCGGGAGTATCTTCTCTCAGCGAAAACTCCTTCAAAAACAAAAAATCCCTTACTGAAGTAATTATTCCTGCAGATGTAAAATCAATTTCCAAAACCGCATTTACAGGATGCAACGAGAATATGACCCTTTGCGGTTACGTTGGTTCTTACGCAGAGGAATTTGCGAAGAAAAACGGTTACGGATTCAAATCAATCACAAACGTACTTTTCAACCCCGCAAACAATTTCGCAACAAACGTTTCCTCCAAAACAACCGTTCCCGAACTTATTGTCAGCTTGGGCAAGGATGCGGAAATCAAGGATAAATATGATGAATCAGTAAACGTTTCTCCTTCTGATTTCGTTGGAACAGGTTGCGTTGTAACCGTAGGCGATAAGGATTATCAGATATCAGTAAAAGGCGATATCAACGGTGACGGAATTATATCCGCAACAGACTATCAAACTGTACTAAGATATTTCAAAAAGCTCAAAAATCTTGACGGAGTTTACTTCGATGCTGCGGACGTCAACGGAGACGGAGTTGTAAATACTGCGGACTATCTGAAAATTAAATACGCATTTCAAACAGGAACAAGAGATATTAAATAAAGCAAAGGCAGATATGCAAATTTTTGCGTACCTGCCTTTTAGTATGCTTATTGTGGAGAGATGGTTATCTGTCTCTCGTGGCTAAATGAACGTCTTCAGTATTGACAAGGTATAATAATCGTGCTAAAATGATAAAGGATGATAAAAATACAGATATAAGCACGAAAAAAGACTAACAGTCAAACATATCATGCTATGATAAGAGGAATCAAATCTTTGACGATGTGAAACAGAGCGGGAAACAGAGAACCGTCCCCGTCTCCTTGCGGTGTAAAGCAGCATGCATATGATAGAGTTAAATGCTTGTTAAACTAATATTCGGAAAGGTTAATTATATGAAACTGTTTGAACTTCAGACGGACATGACCTCTTATGCATATTCCGTTGTAAAGATAATAATATGTTTGACCGTGATTATTTTTAGTATTTTGAGAAACAGGATTTTCCAGTTCTCAAATACCTGGCTTAATGCAATAGTTACACTGTTATGTTTTGTTCTAACAATAGCAAGCATTCTATGTTTATACATTTCTGTTGGAGAAGTATTTCATACAAGAGCAAATCGTAAGAACACAAACAAATGACAGGACGAATCTGACAGGGGACGCTGACAGGGGACGGTTCTCTGTTAGATTTCAACTCATAAAATTCACAAAAGAATAGCAAATTCAGGGGACGAACTGTTGTTTGAAAATATGTTCTAAATTGCTATAAACGCGAGTTTAAGCCGTTTGTAAATACACTTTCGGACAATTCAGTTTCAGACACAGAACCGTCC
>JAZOCZ010000250.1:0-8654 GCA_045596755.1 Eubacteriales bacterium
AGAGAGTATACGATTTATACAGGCACAATTAACGGAGCAAAGGTTTCCGTTTGTTCAACGGGTATCGGAGGTCCTTCTTCCGCAATAGCCATGGAAGAATTGGTTATGGGCGGAGCTGATACGTTTATCCGTGTTGGCACATGCGGTGGTATCCAACTTGACGTTATAGGCGGTGATATCGTTGTAGCAACGGGCGCAGTGCGTCAGGACGGAACGAGTAATGAATACGCTCCTGTGGAATTCCCCGCAGTAGGCGACTTTGATGTAGCTTATGCTCTTAAAGAAGCCGCAAAACGTGAAGGACAGAAATGCCACGTAGGAATTTGTCAGAGCAAAGATTCATTTTACGGACAGCATTCTCCAAAGAGAATGGCAACGTCTTCCGCTCTTCTTGAAAAATGGGAGGCATGGAAACGTCTTGGCGTTCTTTGTAGTGAGATGGAAGCGGCAGCACTTTATACCGTTGCGGCAACTTTGGGCGTAAGAGCAGGTTCTGTATTCCAGGTTGTATGGAATCAGGAAAGAGCAGATGCAGGCATGAGTAACCCTGAAGTTCATGATACGGAAGCCGCCATAAGAACGGCAATTGAAGCTGTAAGAATTCTTGTTGAGATGGATAAAAACAAATAAAGGATTCTGTTCATAAACTTTTTACAAACTAAAAGGGCGGTTATTAAGATTTATTCTTGACAACCGCCCTGATTAGTGGTATAATCGATAAGCCGCATGTGTGGGGCTTTAAAAGTGCGTAAGCCGCCCCGAGCCACAGCGAGACATAAAAGAAAGAGAGGTGCTTTTCGTGTTTGCAATTATTGAGACAGGCGGGAAGCAGTACAAGGTAAGCGAAGGAGATATTCTTTTCGTTGAAAAACTTAATGTAGAGGATGGACAGGCTATCGTTTTCGATAAGGTTCTTGCCGTATCCGGAGCTGACGGTTTCAAAGTTGGCGCTCCTTTGTTGGACTGCAAGGTTAACGCAAACGTTATCAAAAACGGCAAAGGCAAAAAGATTGATATCTATCGTTACAAATCCAAGAAAAACGAAAGAAAACATATCGGTCATAGACAGCCTTACACAAAGGTTCAGATTACAACAATTGAGGCTTAATTGTCTGAAGTAAGATGATTAAGGTAACTTTCTTTAGAGGCGTGGAAGGCTGTTTGTACACAGGTTTCAACGTGAAGGGACATTCAGGATATGCAGAAGCGGGTAGCGATATAGTTTGTGCGTCCGTGAGTTCAATGGTCATGCTTTTTGTGAATATGGCAGACTCGGTTTTTGAAATACCGTTTGACTTTTCTTCTAACGAGAAAAAAGCGGAAATATCCTTTTCTACAAGGAAAACGGATGAAAGAATTTCAAAAGCGATAGAAACCTTTGCTGAATGTATTCGTTCAGTTTCAGAGGAATATCCCGACTTTGTGAAAGTTATGGAAAAAGATTATACGAAATAAGGAGAGTATTGGAAATGATTAGAATATCAATTCAGTTTTTTGCTCATAAAAAGGGTGTTGGTTCTACAAAGAACGGTAGAGATTCCGAATCCAAAAGACTTGGCGTAAAACGTGCAGACGGTCAGAAAGTTATCGCTGGTAACATCATTGTTCGTCAGCGTGGCACAAGCATTCACCCCGGCAAGAACGTAGGTCGTGGTTCTGATGATACATTGTTTGCTCTTGCAGCAGGTGTTGTTAAATTCGAACCTATGGCTGGTGGCAGAAAAAAGGTTAGCGTTTACGAAGCATAATTTGTAAACTTGAATCCTTAAATCAAAACGAAATAGTTTAATGGATTAGGAAGTGTGGTTGGCATACTTCCTAATTTGTTAATATGGAGAAATAAACCGAAAAAGCGAGGTGTTCATAGTGATCTTTATAGATAAAGTAAAAATGTATATAAAAGCGGGAAACGGCGGGAACGGAAGCGTTTCGTTCCGTAGAGAGAAATACGTTCCCAACGGTGGTCCTGACGGTGGCGACGGTGGTAGAGGCGGAAACGTTATTTTCGTTGTTGACGAGGGCAAAAACACCTTGCTTGATTATAAAAATCGCAGAAAACACGTAGCCCAAAATGGAGAAAACGGTGGCGGTAAGCGTTTTGCAGGTAAAAGCGGAACAGATTTATATCTTCCCGTTCCAAAGGGAACAGTTATAAAGGATGCAGAAACGGGCAAGGTTATCCATGATATGTCTGACGGTGAGCCTTATATTGCCGCCCGTGGCGGTAAAGGCGGATGGGGAAACAGCCATTTTGCAACACCCACAAGACAAGCTCCCCGATTCGCTAAAAATGGAACGGAGGGCGAGGAACGTGATATAATCCTCGAACTTAAAATGATTGCAGACGTAGGACTTGTGGGATTCCCCAACGTTGGAAAATCAACTTTACTTTCTAAAATAACGTCCGCTAACCCCAAAATAGGAAACTATCCTTTTACAACCTTAACTCCTAACCTTGGCGTTGCCTCAGTTTATGAACAGACATTTGTTGTTGCGGATATCCCCGGACTTATCGAAGGTGCTTCCGAGGGCTTGGGGCTTGGACACGATTTTCTCCGTCATATAGACAGATGCCGCCTTATGCTTCATCTCTTTGATGCATCGTGTGAGGAAGGTGAAAATGCTCTCGATAAGATAAAAAAGATTATAAATGAATTGGAAAAATTCAGCCCCGCTCTTGCTTCACGACCTATGATTCTCGTTGGAAATAAAAAGGATTCCGTTTATGATGAATCCTTACTTGAAGGTGTTGAAGAATTTTCAAAAGAGAAAAATATGCAACTCTATTATATATCAGCCGTAACGGGTGAGGGACTTAAAGAGCTGTTGGAAGGCGTTGCAGAAACATTGAAAGATCTTCCTCCTATTATTGCTTACGAAAGTGAAATCAGCTTCGACGTAACTCCCGACCGCAGTCGTGAAACGGTTATTGAAAACGTTAACGGTGTATATCACGTTACGGGCGAATGGATAAAAAGAGCCGCAGGCGGTGTTTACTTCGACGATTACGAATCCTTCAACTACTTCCAGAAAATACTTAAAAAAGGCGGAGTGTTTGAAGCACTCGTTGAAAGAGGCATAAAAGAGGGAGATACAGTTGAAATATACGGACTTGAATTTAATTACGTTGAATAAATGATTGGAGGCAAATAAAGTGATAGAACTTAAAAAAGCAAGCATATATTATGGCGGTAAATTTTATGATTCCACCGAATCACTTCCTGAAAATGTAAAAAATACAACATCCTTGGAATGTTCCAAAAATACCCTTTCCTATCCAATTTTGAAAAGTCATAACGTTGGAACTTCCGAAGACAGACTTAATATTAAATTCGATGCGTTGGCATCCCATGATATTACCTACGTTGGTATAATTCAAACGGCTCGTGCAACGGGGCTTGATAAATTTCCCGTTCCTTACGTGCTTACAAACTGTCATAACAGCCTTTGTGCCGTTGGCGGTACTATAAACGAAGATGACCACGCTTTCGGCTTGTCTGCCGCTGTTAAATACGGAGGAATTTACGTTCCTCCTCATATTGCGGTAATTCATCAGTATATGCGTGAATGTTACGCTGCCCCCGGAAAAATGATTCTTGGTTCAGACAGCCATACTCGTTACGGTGCTTTAGGATGTCTCGCCATAGGCGAAGGCGGCCCTGAACTCGTAAAACAGATTCTCGGCAAAACTTATGACGTGGAAAGACCGAAGGTTGTTGCCATTCATCTTACGGGTAAACCTTCCCATGGTGTTGGTCCTCAGGACGTGGCAATAGCTCTTATAAAAGCAGTTTTCGCAAACGGATTCGTTAAGAATACGATACTCGAATTTATCGGTGAAGGCGTTTCCAATATTTCTATGGATTACAGAATCGGTATCGACGTAATGACAACGGAAACAACCTGCCTTTCTTCCGTTTGGGAAACGGATAACCTTACGGAAAAATATCTTAAAAATCATGGCAGAGGCGAATCTTATAAGGAAATGAAGGTTGAACTTCCTGCATACTATGACGGCGTTGTAGAACTTGATCTTTCCAAAGTTGAGCCAATGATTGCTTTGCCTTTCCATCCTTCAAACGGATATACAATAAAGGAATTCCTTGAAAATGCAGAAGATATCCTTTACGGTGTTGAACAGAATGCCGCAGAGGTATTTGGCGGTAAAACCGCAGGATTCTCTCTACGCGATAAACTCATTGACGGCAAATTCTGTGTTGACCAAGGAGTTATTGCGGGATGTGCAGGCGGTGGATACGAAAACCTTATTGCCGCTTCGGAAATCCTCAAAGGACAAACTACGGGTAACGGTGTTTTCTCACTTTCCGTATATCCTTCCAGTGCACCCGTTCAGTATGCGGCTATGCGTGCAGGTGCTATGGAAAGCCTTATGCTCAGCGGCGCAACGTTAAGAACCGCTTTCTGCGGTCCATGTTTCGGTGCGGGTGACGTTCCTCTTAACGGCGGTCTTTCCATAAGACATTCAACGAGAAACTTCCCCAACCGTGAAGGCTCAAAACCGGGCGAAGGTCAGCTTTCTGCCGTTGCTTTAATGGACGCACGTTCTATAGCGGCAACTGCAAGAAACAGAGGCGTTCTTATAGGTGCAGATCAGTTCGATTATAACGATTCTATTCCTGAATATGAATACAACCCTGAAATATATAATGCAAGAGTGTATAGCGGTTTTGGTAAGCCTGACAGCGAAGCAAAACTTAAATTTGGCCCTAACATAAGAGACTGGCCCGAAATGGCACCTCTTACGGATAACTTGCTTCTCAAAGTTGCGGCATATATAACAGACTCTGTAACAACAACGGATGAACTTATCCCTTCGGGAGAAACCTCATCATTCCGTTCAAATCCCGAAAGACTTGCAGAGTTTGCTCTTTCAAGAAAAGTTCCTTCCTACGTTCCATGCGCAAAAGCATTCAGAGAATTTGAAACAGCTCGTAGAGAAGGTTCTCTCGATAAGATGAATACGGAAGAAATAGATAAGGTTTTCTCCGCTCTCGGAACTAAATATTCATCAAATACAGGTTTTGGTACGGTTGTATACGCATATAAACCGGGTGACGGTTCTGCCCGTGAACAAGCGGTATCATGTCAGAAGATTTTAGGAACTTGGGCAAATATTGCGAAGGAATATGCAACAAAGCGTTATCTTTCAAATCTCATAAATTGGGGCGTTATTCCCTTTATTCTTAACGAAGATCTTAATTGCTCCGATGGAGATTATATTTACGTTGAAGGCATAAAAAACGCTATTGAAAAAGAAGAAAGCCACGTTAACGCTTCCATAGTCCGCAAAGACGGAACGGTGGAAAACGTAAAACTTGGCTTTGCTCCGATTTCAAAAACTGACCGTCAGATAATCCTTGACGGATGCCTTATCAATAATTACCGTCGCTGAAAACACTTTCAATCAATCTGTCTGAAACGTCGGGGGAGTATACCCAGCGGTCAATATGACCTTCATCGATAAAATAATTTCGTTTTGGGCGTATTCCTTCTGACGTAACACAGTCAACTATAACAAGTTTTACTTTCATTTTCTCTTTGATAATGCTCTTTATGTAAACGGTTGCCATTTGTCCCGTGGTTATTCCTTCTTTGTATTCCGCAAGCCCTGCAAGGTTTGGAGTAAGTTCGACAAATACGCCGTAACTTTCAATGCTTCGTACAGGTCCTGATACAGTTTCACCGACGGAGAAAAGGGATGCGTTTTCTTCCCACGTGCCGAGTAACTCCTTGTGACTTAAGGTAACTCTGCCCGTTTCATCAGCAGGGGTTTTTATAATAACCTTGATTGATTCTCCTGTGTAAAATCTGTCTTTGGGATGGGATATTCGGGATACTGACATTGTATCTATGCTGAGTAGTGAAATAACACCGCAACCGATATCAACGAAGCAACCGAAGTTTTCCATGTGTGTAATTTTTGCATCTATTATATCTCCTGGAACAAGAGATGATATATATTCGTCGATGCAAGCCTTCTGTGCTTTTGCTCTGGAGAGAAGAATAAACGGTTCGCCACGGTCTCCAACGGTTATATCGGTAATAACAAAGGAAACGCTTTTTCCAACTCTGCTTATAATGGCTACGTCTTTTATTGGGAATGATGAATAAACACATTCGTCGGCAGGGATAATTCCTTTGAAATTACCCATTTCAACGTGGAGATTATGATGATTGTCGCAAAGTACGGCTCTGCCTTCCAGAATAACCTGCTCATCCATGGCTTTTATCAAGGAATCAAGATTTTTCATGCGGGAATAGTTCGAGGCGGTGAACAAAAGTCTGCCTTCCGGTAAGAAACTGGTTTGCGAGATTGAATTGAAACTTGTTTTCATTTGCTTTTTACGTTTTTTAGACGTAACTCCTTTCACACAGAAATTTTAAAAATCTTTTTTGACTTTGTACTATCCTATTCAAAGACTCTATAAAATATTACTATAGGAGGCAAAATCCATGCTAACCAAACTTCAAGGTATCGAAGAAAGGTATATAGAGATAGAAGAAAAACTTTCATCAACGGAAGTGATGAACGATATGGACCTTTACAGAAAATATACCAAGGAATATAAATCTTTAACGGATATTGTCGAGGTTTTCCGTTCATATAAGCAAGCTAAGAAAAATATTGCTGATGCAGAAGAAATTCTTGACGTAGAGCAGGATGCGGAAATGCGTGAGCTTGCAAAGGCGGAGATACAGGAATCAAACGAATTTTGTGCTTCGGCAGAGCAAAAGCTGAAGGAATTACTTTTACCCAAAGACCCCAATGATGATAAAAACGTTATTATTGAAATCAGAGGCGGAGCAGGTGGGGAAGAGGCATCCCTTTTTGCCGCTGTTCTTTACAGAATGTATAATATGTATGCAGAATCCGCAGGATTCAAAACCGAACTTCTCTATGCCAATGATACAGAACTTGGTGGTTTTAAGGAAGTCTCGTTTATGGTTGTCGGCGAAGGTGCATATTCCCGCTTTAAGTTCGAAAGCGGTGTTCACCGTGTTCAGCGTGTTCCTGAAACAGAAACTCAAGGCAGAATTCATACTTCAACCGTAACCGTCGCTGTTCTTCCCGAAGCAGAGGACGTGGAATTTGAGCTTAATATGGACGAGCTTGAAATTACAAGACATCATAGTTCAGGTGCAGGTGGACAGCACGTTAACAAGACGGAATCTGCCATAAGAATTATTCATATTCCAACGGGTATAGTTGTTGACTGTCAGGACGAGCGTAGCCAGCTTAAAAACAAAGAAAAAGCCTTGAAGGTTATGAAATCCCGTCTTTATGATTTGGAATGTTCAAAACAGGCTGATGCCGTTGCATCGCAGCGTAAGAGTCAGGTAGGAACGGGTGACAGAAGCGAACGTATACGTACCTATAACTATCCTCAGGGACGTGTTTCTGACCACCGTATAGGTCTTACTCTCTATTACCTTGAAAACTTCCTGAACGGTAAACTTGATGAAATGATAGATGCCCTTATAACTGCTGACCGTGCAGAACGTCTTGCAGCGGGCTGACGCCTGGCGGCGGGCTAATGTTGTGTTTGCTTTATCATAGTGGTATAGACAATACTCGATGGTTTGCTTATATAAAATAAAGAAAGAGGTTTGTTTATGAAAAGAATAACAAGTTTACTTTTAATTTTACTTTTGATTTTCTCCTTTGTTTCCTGCACGGAAAACGATGCAACGTCCTCTGATAATTCGTTGACTTCTTCGAATTTGTCGGAAACGGTTTCTGAGGTTGTTTCTGAACATGCCTCCGATGCATCATCAGATGATTCTTCAAGTGACGAATCAGACGAACAATCAACTCCCGCATTATACAAGGTTTCTGACGAAAACGGTAACCACATATGGCTTTTTGGTTCTATTCATGTAGGTAGTGAGAAGTTTTATCCTTTACCTGAATATGTTTTGAATGCATTTGACGAATCAGATGCTCTTGCTGTAGAGGTCAACATTTTGAAGTTTCAACAGGATATGGCAGCTATGACCAACGCTCTTTCCCTTATGGTGTACCGTGACGGGACGACCATAAAAGACCATATATCCTTGGAAGCATATAATGAAGCAGTTGCAATATTGAAAGAAAATAATTTTTATATGCCTGCATATGATTACTATATGCCATGTTTTTGGGAAAGTATAATATCAGAGTTTATTTTAAATAAGAATAATATTGATACTGAAAATGGTATCGATGTAACAATGATAAAAAAAGCCGATGAAATGAAAAAGCCCATATACGATATTGAATCTGCAGAGCTCCAATATGGTGTGATGGCTGGATTTTCAGAAAATTTACAGGAAATGTTGTTGCAATCAGCCATTGAATCCTACAAAAACGATAAGCTCTATATGGAAGGTATTAACGGACTTATTGATTCATGGGCTAAAGGGGACGTTGAAATGCTGAAAGACCTCCTTTCATCAGAGCAGGAATTTGAATCAGAAGAAGAAAAACTTCTATACGAAGAATATAACAAGGCACTTTCTACTGATAGAGATATTGGAATGGTAAAATATGCAGAGGATGCTTTGAAATCAGGAGAAGAAATCTTTATCTGTGTTGGAGCAGCACATGTTATTGGTGAAAACGCTATGGTTGATTCTCTCACCGCAAAGGGATA
>JAZOCZ010000251.1:0-6971 GCA_045596755.1 Eubacteriales bacterium
GCCTCCGACTTCTTGACAAAAATGTGCATGTGTGGTAAAATCTCAAATGTTCAAACGATGCGAGTGTAACTCAATGGTAGAGTGTCGGCTTCCCAAGCCGGTTACGCGGGTTCGATTCCCGTCACTCGCTCCAGGTCCTGGCGGACGGCTAATGTCGTGTTTACTTAGTCAAAAACCAAGTTCTGTCCTCGATGGTATGCGTTATCAATTCGTAATGCGGAATTCGGAATAAAGTATAAAAATTTATTTTTCGACCGATGGGAGAAAATATTCATCTGCGGGGGCGATTTTACCCGAAACGGAGTTTCAGATTTAAATGAAAAACAAACGGGGGCGTAGCTCAGTTGGGAGAGCGATGCGTTCGCAACGCATAGGTCATGGGTTCGAATCCCACCGTCTCCACCAGAAAACGGCAGATTCCTGTAGGAAACTGCCGTTTTCAACTAAATCCACCCTGCTGGGTGGGAGAAATCATCTTCGATGATGAAATCCCCTTACGGTGATGAAATACGCCTCGACGGCGGAAGGGTGGATTTAATTTCATCTGAAGCCGAAGGCTGAAGATTTCATCCGAAAGAAGCGAGGATTTCATCGCGTTCTGCGCGATTTCATTGACTTTTTGTTTGGATTTACTATATAATAACTTCAGAGGGATGACTAACTATTATGGCGGAAAATAAACTTGCGGATATGTCAACCGAATTTGCAGTCAAAATTTTGAATTTGACCGACGGTATTAAAGGACATCATTCTTTAGCCAACCAGCTTGAGCGGAGTGGCACAAGCATTGGAGCAAATATCAGAGAAGCTAAATATGCACATAGTAAGGCGGATTTTGTTGCCAAGTTGCAAATATCCTTAAAGGAGTGTTACGAAACGGAATATTGGATTGATATTGCTCAAAAAGCAAATATAATTTCGGAAGAAATCACAAAGAGTGTTTTGCATGATTGTGGCTCAATTCGCAGAATGCTGATCTCCTCTATCAATACGGCAAAGAATAATGCAAAATGAACGATAAATTTATGCTGGAATCTGAGCAGTTTAGCCTTTCATTAGACTTTCAGGTATTTGAATCGGATATTGCATACCCTTCCAATACGATTTTGTCGGTCAGTGTTTCAAGTGACGGATTTTCCGCAGCCACAACAATGGATATCGATATTAAAGCAGTATGCGATTTTTGCAACGAATTGGAGAACGTATACAACACATTAAAAGGCTCAGCCAAAATTCAAGAAGCATACGGAACCCAATTCATTCTCTTTTCGGGAGACAGTCTTGGACATATTGTGGTTTCTGGTTTCATAGATTCTAAAGGTGCAAACGGTTTTTGGCAAGAACTGAAATTTGAAAATCGTATTGATCAAACCTATTTCCCTAGGTTTCTTAAAGGATTAACCAATTTCGTAACACAATTTAAGAAGTGATGATTGCACGTCGTTGACCTTTTTTTTGCAATTACCTCAATTTTTGACCTTTTCACACGTTCATATCACAAAAGCAAAACAGAGCCTTTATGGCTCTGTTTTGTTTTTTTGATATGGAAGGGATTCGAGGGGAGCGGTAGTGAATCAACAGTCCGGGGGACTGTTGAGAGCCGCGGAAGACCGAGCGGCGTCGAGCCGCGAGACCGAATCCCACCGAGGACAAGAAAACTTTAACAGAGCCTTCACGGCTCTGTTTTGTTTTTCTGATATGGAAGGGATTCGAGGGGAGCGGTAGTGAATTGACTTGCCGGGGGACAAGTGTCGGGGTCCCCGCAAAATAACATTTTGTGGGGTGAGGTTAGAGCCGCGGAAGACCGAGCAGCGTCAAGCTGCGAGACCGAATCCCACCGTCTCCACCAAAGAATAACCGTCATTCTGATACAACGGAATGACGGTTATTTTATACCCGAAACCAGTGTTTTGCAAACTTTTTTGAAGCGAAATCGTCGCATTTCTTGGTTATATCTGTTTCAAATCGTTGAAAGATTGATAATCGTTAAATTATTAGACTAATCGTTGATTTATTAGACTAATCGTTGAAATGTATCGCATATCGTTAAAACATTCGGACATAGGACTAAAAATGCCGGAAATTGCTGTGTCAACCAATAAGATACCAACAATGTTTTGTAAAACCATTGTTCAAAACAAAAGTTTATGATATAATTACCTACGCAAGGAGGTGGTCCGCTTGGAAAAGATAGGCACCATTATACGAAATCATAGGATAGCGCAAGGACTAACCCAAGAAGAGCTTGGGGCAAAAGTTTTCGTCAGCAAACAGGCTGTTTCAAAATGGGAAACAGGAAAAACTCTCCCAGACATTGAAATGGTTAGAAAGCTATGTGATATTTTGGTAATAAGTAAAGACGAAATTTTAGGCGGCTCGATAGAAGAAACGAAGAAAAGTCGTAAATGGCTGAAAGTAGTTACCATTATTTCTGTAGTAAGTATTTTGGTTGCATTGTTTTTTGGATTTGGTGGAATTGACTACATAGACCGTCACACACAATCGGGAGTTGCGTATGTATCTGTATTTTGGGACGGCGAATTGCTCACAACCGACGAATACAGTATAATCAGCGATCTTGACTTTGAAAATTTCAAGAATGGCTATAAATCCAAAATCGACTACGGGGAAATCCGGGGAACAATAGACCTATCCCAAAAGTACGATATAGAATTTGGTTTTGTAAATACAAATAATTGGCATAACGTTCACATTCGTTTAGATATAGGAGAACAAAACGGTCAACTTGTAGTCAAGCAGACTATCGGTTACAAAACGGATGGCAAAGTTTATCAGTTAACAGTGACCGAGAATACTACAACTGATAATAAGGTGTCAGTTTACCGAGAAGGTGTATAGTTTGGCACCCCCAAAATTCAAAATGCACCCCCTAACCTAAAAAACAGGTACATTTGTATTAAAATTAGGGTTAGTCTTCACAAAAACGAAACAGAGCCATTTTCGGCTCTGTTTTTTTGATATTTCACAATTATTTATTATCTTATCTCAACTCTTTTGAAAGAGTCGGGCTGGTGGAAGTTTGGTGTTTCTCCGCCAAGGGGTTGCCACGTTCCCCAATGGGGGATATCCGTACCGCTTCCGCATTTAGAGAAGTTACATTCAACGAAGCTCCCTTTACCGATTTTTACGTTACTGTAAATATGTTTTAACAGCTTTAATGGAATTTTGGCATTAAGAGTCCAATATCCGTCAAAAGTTTCTCCTGTTACCGTTACTCTCGCGGATGAGAGATTCAGAATTGAAAGGTTACGATAATGGGCAAGGTATATGCCTTTGGAGTTCATTTCAAGGTTTATGTAAGTTGATGGGTAAGGGCTATCGGGGTTATAATTGCAGAAAAACTCCATGGCACTGTCGCGGTAAACTTCGCCACCAATTTCGGTTACTTCCGCTTTTGGATTGGATTCCTCACAATACATAAAGAGGTAAAAGCCGTCGTTTTCTCTGAAAACCAACTGGGCATACGCATAGGGCGTATAATCGCTGTTCCAAGGATAAAGTAGTATTTCCGCCTTTGGAGCTTTTGAAAAATCGATTTCCTCGTCCGCTTTCAGATAAGGAATGTAAAATTCTCCGTCAACAACGGATGAATCCTCGGAAAGTTCAGAGCTTTCCAAATTGTCAGAATTTTCTGAAACGACGGTAGATTCTTCCGAACTGTTATTTTCTCCCGACGTCGTTTCAACGCTGACGTCACTTGCAGTAAGGCTCGTTATTCCGCTTTTTGACGATTCCTCTCCTTCTCCGCAAGCGGAAAGTAAAAAGAGAAAGGTGAATATTAACGGTAAAAGTTTGTTTTTCATGAGGAAACCTCTATTTAAATTCGGAATGCGGAATTCGGAATGCGGAATAAATGTAGCTTTTCTCTCTGCGGCCGAAAAGCATTTATATAAATTATTTTTCGAACGTAGTGAGAAAAATTTCCTTAATTTTTCGCAAAGCGAAAAATTTCATCCACGATAGTGGATTTCACCCGAAACGCAGTTTCGGATTTCATTGCAAATGCGAAGCATTTGCTACTCCACGTCTTCCATAGCTTTTTTGCGTTTCGCGCTTCTTATTGCAAAGAATACAACCAACAAAGCAATAACAACAACGCAAACTATAATAACTCCCGTTCCGTTGAAGCCGCCAACTTTAACGTCTTCCCAAAGCTGATTCATAAGAGCCTTTGTTTCATCGGGAAGGTCATGATAGTATTCAACGGAAACGCCAGGGTCACCGTAAAGTATTTTCTGTGCATCGGGGTGAACCTCGGCAAGATAAGAAACGTAGTCTTCATTTTCAAGAACTGCTTTGTTAGGTGAAGCGTAACCCGTATAAATTGCGTTTTCAACCGCAACGGCGGGGTCTGCCAAGAAGTTTATATAAAGCTCAGCCATTTCCTTGTTTTCTGCGCCCTTTGGAATACAAGCACAGTCAACGAAAATGTTTGTACCTTCCTTTGGATAAACGAAAGCAAGGTCTGGGTTGTTCGCATACATTGTAAGGAAGTCGCCTGCATAATAAGGAACCATAGCGGCACTTCCTTGCTCCATCAGGTTGAAAACCTCATCCATAACGTAGCTTTTAAGGATAGGGTTCTGTTCCTTGAGCTTATCTGCGGCTGCTTGCCACTGGGCTTTATCCTCTGTGTTAACGCTTTGTCCTAAAAGGAAATGAGCCACACCCAAAGCATCTCTGCTGTTGTTTATCATGAGGATTTTACCCGAATATTTTTCGTCCCACAAAATGCTCCAGGAGTCAACCGTACCTTCAACCATTTTTGAGTTGTAGATAAGACCAACTTTACCTACGCAATAGGGAACGGTGTATTCGTTTTTCTCGTCAAAATACAAACCCTTGTATGCATCGTCAATATATTTATAGTTGGGAATTCTGGAAAAATCAAGCTTTTCCAACATTCCTTCCTTTGCCATACGTGCTATCATATAGTCGGAAGGGATAATAACGTCATAGTTTGATCCGCCACCTTTGATTTTGGCGTACATATCCTCATTTGTTTCGAAGTTGACGTAGTTTACCTTTATGCCCGTAAGCTTTTCGAATTCAGCATTTACGTCCATCATATCGTCCGAGCCGTCGGACAAATATTCGCCCCAGTTAAATACGGTAAGGGTTTTACCGCTGTATGCGGAATAATCCATGTTTGCAGTTGCTTCATCAAATTCGTAAGCGGAAACTACGAAACTGAAGTTGATGAGCATAAGAGCGGATAACAGAGCAAGTGCGATTTTTTTCAATTCTTTATTCCTCACTTTAAAAATATTAACCCACACGGGATTTATTGCTTTGTTTTCTTTTCATTCTTTCTTCCTTTGAAGGAAGGTTAATAAGAATAAGCAGAATAAGAACCGATACGAAAATAATTGTTGAAAGTGCATACATATCGGGTTTGACACGTTTTTTCGTCATGGAGAAAATTCGGATAGGCAAAGTCTGATAAGACGTTCCCGAAACGAAATAGCTTATAACGAAATCATCCATTGAAAGAGTGAACGCCATCATAAGACCTGTGATTATACCAGGCAGAATGGCGGGAAGCTCAACCTTGAAGAAGGATTGAACGGGTGTACAGCCCAAATCCATTGCCGCTTCGGGCAAATGCTTATCCATCTGCTTGATTTTGGGCAGAATGGAAAGAATTACGTACGGAAGCTGGAACGTTATATGGGCAATAAGTATTGTAGGAAACCCAAGAACGTTTTTGCTGTTCACAAGACCGCCTGCAAGAACGAACAAAAGCATCATGGAAACGCCAGTTACGATATCGGGGTTCATCATAGGCATATTTGTGACCGTCATAACGGACTTTCTCACAAATCCCTTTTTCATTTTGGAAATTCCTACTGCGGCTGCTGTTCCTAAAACTGCAGAAACAACGGAAGAAATAACGGCTAAAACCAAGGTGTTTTTCAATGCCGCCAAGGTTTCTTCGTCACGGAAAAGTTCTCTGTACCAACGGAAAGAAAAACCCGAAAAAACTGCGGTACTGTCCGTCTGGTTAAAGGAAAAAAACGCTATTATAAGAAGGGGGGCGTACAGAAACGCAAAAATTAAAAATACGTAGATTTTTGAAGCTATTTTCATTTTTCGTCCCTCCTTACATCAAAATACCGTCTTCACCGTCGGTGAATTTATTCATAATGGCTGTACAGCCTAAAATAAGAAGCATAAGAAGAAGGGAAAATGCCGCTCCAACGTGGTATCCATTGTCAACGTATTTGAACTGCTGTTCAATGGTATCGCCAACAAGGGTAATCATACCGCCGCCTAACTTCTGGGAGATATAGAACGTACTTATTGCGGGAACGAAAACCATTGTGATTCCCGAAACGATTCCGGGAACGCTCAAAGGAATAATAACCTTCGTAAGTACGCCTACACGGTCGCATCCAAGGTCCTGTGCCGCTTCGATAACGCGCTTATCCATTTTGGACATAACGGAATAAATAGGCAGAATCATAAAGGGCAGGAAGTTGTAAACCATACCTAAAATAACCGCACCCGACGTTCCGATGAACTTAACGGTTCCCATACCAAGGTTTGAAAGCAAGGTATTGATTATGCCTGCATCTTCAAGAAGTGCAAGCCAGGAATATGTACGGATAAGAATATTCGTCCACATGGGAAGCATTATGAAAACTACCATAAGACGTTGCATTTTCGCCGAGGCTTGAGAAATGATATATGCTATAGGATATGCAAGCAAAAGGCAAATAAGAGTTGAAATAAAAGCAAACGCCAAAGAATTTATAAATACCTTCTGATATTTTGCGTCAAGAATTGCTGTGAAATTTTCAAAAGTAAAACTTCCGTCCTCGCCTGTAAATGAATACCATGCAACAACAACGAGGGGAACGACTATAAATATGACAGCCCAAAGAAGATAAGGGGCATTTATGAGTTTTTGACCGAGGCTTTTTTTCTCCATCCCTTACACCTCACCG
>JAZOCZ010000252.1:0-7682 GCA_045596755.1 Eubacteriales bacterium
TGTTGCATTGGCTGGGAAATTGACGTTGACGTGGATGCCTTGGAGAAATATGCTTCTCTTAAAGACGGCTATGGTAAGGAGATAATAAATAGCATTGATTTTGAGGAAGCTCCCCATTTCAGACTTGAAAAAGGGTTCATCACGGGGTATAACGCCTTCTGATTATATTTGCATAGAGTTTTACAACTATGAATATGGTACAGATAAAGGCTATATTTTAAAAGCATCCGCGATCACATACCGTAAATGCCGTGTGGATTCGTCAAAAATTTATACCCATTTTGCTGATGCTAAAAGAATCTCGCTGGAAGAAGCGGAATCTTTGTTGTATAAAGGTTACGTGTTTGGCGGTCATTCTTGTCCGCAATGTATGGCTGAACAAGAGGAGGTTGACTTCGAGGGATACGACTTTGTTGATATAACATACATAAGAGGTGGAAAACCGCAAAAAGTAGTAGAAATACCATTTTATGCTTTCTATAAAAAAATCGGTACGGCTGAAAACGGCAATATTATTTATGAAAAAACGTACGTTCCTGCTATAAAAGTTAGCGGATATGAAGAATATTTCAAAAATCAAATAAAGTATCACAAGAGATAACGATTATCGGGCGTGTTTTAAAAATGTATTTTTTCAGATATGATAACTGTGTTAAGGAGGGGAGACCGAATAATAGGCCGCCCCTCAATATTTTTATCATAGTTACCAAAGAAAACGTCACAAGAAAAAATCTTTTTGGGAAAAATTTTTATCAAATACTATTGCATTTTATCACTTATTGTGATATAATTGCAGACGTTGTAGTTTTACACATTTTTATATACGCCATTTGAACTTCGCAATGCTGTTGTTTGAATGGCATTTGTCAGGTTTTTTTAAATCGATTTATAATATATCGATTGAAGTTGTATCGATTACTTTTTGAAATTATAGACCGTATCCGAGGTGAAGAATCCTTGGATTAAATACAGATGAAAGGAGGGCAGGCCGATGGCGACGCACTCTATACCCAAAGCAACCCTTGGACGTATTCCGCTTTACATACAGTATTTAAGAGAATTGCCCGAAGATAACACAACTATATCAGCGCCAAAGATAGCACGCGGTCTGTCTCTTGGTGAGGTTCAGGTCAGAAAGGACCTTGCTTTGATAAGCGGACGGGGAAAACCAAAGATTGGTTACGAACGTGAAAAGCTGATGAATGATATCGAACGCCACTTGGGATGTGACGGTTTAACCAGCGCTGTATTGGTAGGCGCAGGCAAGTTGGGGAAGGCGTTATTGGAATATGACGGTTTTGAAGATTTTGGAATAAAAGTTATAGCGGGATTTGATTGTAATGAAAAAGCCTCCTATATAAAGAGCAGCAAACCAATTTTACCAATAAAAGATATTGATGAGTTCTGTACTAAAAACAACGTCAAAATAGGAATCATTACAGTAGGTCAAGGCTCGGCGCAGGAAGTTTGCGATAAACTTATTTCTTGCGGTGTCGAGGCAATATGGAATTTTGCTCCCAGTGCCCTTGTTATTCCCCAACATGTTTTTTTTAAGCAAGAAAATTTGGCATTATCTCTTGCTCATCTCAATTCACAATTAAAAACAAAATAATAATAAATTCGAGGATGAAGTTTTATGAAAATTACAGTATGTATCGGCAGTTCTTGCCATCTTAAAGGTTCGCGTCAGGTAGTTGAAAAGCTCCAGAGTCTTATCGCAGAAAATAAATTGAACGATAAAGTGGATCTTGGCGGAACTTTCTGTTTGGGTAATTGTCAGAAGGGCGTATGCGTTATGGTGGACGAAAACTTCCATTCAGTTTCTCCCGAAACAGTTGACTCATTTTTCGCTGACGAAGTTTTAGCAAAGGTGTAAAGCTATGTTATTTGTTCAAATTTGTGTTGGCTCCTCTTGTCACCTTAAGGGGTCGGAGGCAATAGTCAAACTTCTGGAAGAATCCATTGCCCAACATAATATCGAAGATGAAGTTGTACTTATGGGAAGTTTTTGCATTGGAAAATGCAATCGCGTAGGTGTTACCATCCAGATAAACGATGACGTTCATGTTGGTATAACGCCCGAAAATTTCAGGGAATTCTTCAAGGAACATATTCTTACCGTTATTGAAAACGAGAGGAATCAATGAACATGAGCAATTGTTTAACTCTAAAAAAATCAAATTGTAAGTCCTGCTTCCGCTGTGTAAGAAAATGTCCTGTGAAAGCAATAAAATTTTCAGGGAATCAGGCTCATATTATAGGAAACGAATGTATTCTTTGCGGTAGTTGCGTTGTACAGTGCCCGCAAAATGCGAAGGAAATTGCAGACGGCATTGAGAAAGTAAAAGTTCTTATGCAAGCAGGCGATCCCGTTGTTGTAAGTCTTGCGCCTTCTTTTATTGCAAATTATGACGGAATCGGTATAGAATCCATGCGTCGTGCTTTGAAAAAGCTGGGCTTTTTTGACGTTGAAGAAACTGCCATTGGTGCAACCATCGTAAAGAAAGAATATGAAAGAATGCTCGCGGAAGAAGACCGAGACGTAATCATCTCCTCTTGCTGTCATTCTATCAATTTGCTTATCCAAAAGCGTTATCCCGAATGTCTGCAGTATCTTGCCGATGTTATGTCTCCAATGCAAGCACATTGCAGCGATATCAGGAAACGTATGCCCGAAGCAAAAACCGTATTCATCGGTCCTTGCGTTGCAAAAAAAGATGAAGCTGAATATTATGCGGATATAGTTGATGCCGTACTCACCTTTGAAGAACTTGATAAAATGCTTGCAGAAGCACATATCGAGCTTGAGGTTGAAACCGACTCCGATGAAAAAAGCAGAGCTCGTTTCTTTCCCACTACAGGCGGTATTCTTAAAACTATGGCACAGGATGCTCCTGGGTATACTTATCTCGCCATTGACGGCGTTGAAAATTGTATGACGGCACTTTCTGATATTGCGAGTGGAAATATACATAAATGCTTTATAGAAATGTCAGCTTGTGCGGGGAGTTGTATCGGTGGTCCTGTTATGAACCGAACGATAAAACCTCTCGTAAGTGATTACGTTAAGGTTTCAAACTATGCCGGAGAGCGTGATTTTGAAGTTGAGCAACCCGATTCAGCGTTGCTTAAAAAGAACTTTTCCGCTATCGAGCATAAACTTGCCCAGCCCAGTGAAGACGAGATTATGACAGTTCTTCGTAAAATGGGTAAATTCAAGCCTTCGGACGAATTGAATTGCGGAACGTGTGGATATAATTCCTGCCGTGAAAAAGCTGTTGCGGTTATCCAAGGCAAAGCAGAGATATCTATGTGTCTTCCTTTTCTTAAAGATAAGGCAGAAAGTTTCTCTGATACTATAGTAAACAATACGCCAAACGGTCTTATTGTTCTGAACGAGGATTTGGAAGTTCAACAAATCAACAATGCGGCGAGAAGGATAATGAATATTCGTGCGGCTTCTGACGTCCTCGGAGAGCCAGTTGTCCGTATTCTTGATCCTGCGGTGTTTGTCAAAGTGAAAAACAGTGGCAGAACAGTAAGAAATCAACGTACTTATCTTGCAGAATATAAGAAATACGTTGAGCAAACCGTGGTTTACGATTCCGAATCCCGTATGCTCATCGGCATCATGCGTGACGTAACCGACGATGAAGATGCCAGAGATAAAAAAGCCAGAATGAATAAGAAAACCATTGAGGTCGCAGATTCTGTTGTTGAAAAACAGATGCGAATCGTTCAGGAGATAGCGTCTTTGTTGGGTGAAACCGCCGCAGAAACCAAGATTGCTTTAACGAAATTAAAGGAGTCTATCGACGATGAATGATTTGTGCGCAGATATCGGATACAAAAGCATCAATCATGTTGGAGAAGAACTTTGCGGTGACCACGTAGACGTGGTGGAGGAAAACGAAAGTTCCACTGTAATCGTCCTTGCGGACGGTCTCGGGTCGGGAGTTAAAGCGAGTATCCTCTCTACTCTCACATCCAAGATAATCTCTACTATGATGGCGGCTGGGCTTCCTATAGAGGAATGTGTGTCTACTATTGCTGCAACGCTTCCCGTATGTTCGGTGCGCGGTGTGGCATACTCAACGTTTACTATTATTCATCTTATGAATAATGAAATAGCCGAGATTATTCAGTATGACAATCCCCATGTAATTATTATCAGGGATTACGCTCAATACGATTATCCAAAAATCGAAATGAATATTGGCGGCAAAAAAATATATAAATCAACCATCAAGTTGCAGGAAGATGACGTGTTTATCGCTATGAGCGACGGTTGTCCCCATGCAGGAATGGGAGGTAAGTATAATTTCGGTTGGAAACGGGAAGATATTGCAGATTATATGCAAGCTCTCGTTGCAGGAGGTTATACTGCAAAGAATCTATCAACGATGCTTGTTGACGAATGTGATAATCTTTACGGACGTAAGCCTGGAGACGATACCACGGCTTGCGTGGTGAAAATCAGAAAGAGAGAGCCTATGAACATTTTGTTCGGTCCTCCATCCAACCGTGACGATGCAAATCGTATGATGTCACTTTTCTTTTCAAAAGAAGGAAAGCATATAATTTGCGGCGGTACTACATCATCAATAGCTTCAAAATATCTTGGAAAGCCCATAAGAGCAAGTCTTAATTTTGTGCGAAGCGACGTTCCCCCTGTTGCACATTTGGAAGGGGTTGATCTTGTTACTGAGGGCGTTATCACTATGAACCGAGTTATTGAATATGCTAAGGATTATCTTGGAGAAAATCTTCTGTACGAAGATTGGAACTTCAAGAAAGACGGGGCTTCACTTATCAGCAGACTTTTGTTTGAAGAAGCAACAGATATAAATTTCTACGTTGGCAGAGCAATAAATCCTGCCCATCAAAACCCAGATCTTCCCATCAACTTCAATATTAAAATGAATCTTGTTGAGGAACTTTCGAGTTGCCTCAAAAAGATGGGAAAACGAATTAAAGTAAGTTATTTTTAATATTCAACAGGAGAATTATTATGCGAAAGAAAGTTACTATTATAGGTGCCGGAGCTGTCGGCGCAACTACAGCATTTGCTCTTCTCGCCCGTGGCGTGGCTTCTAAAGTCGTTTTAATCGACGTTAACAATGAAAAAGCACTTGGAGAGGCACTTGATATCAAACAAGCAACTCCATTCATGGGCAACTGCGATATAATCGCAGGTTCTTATACAGATGCTATCGGTTCTGACGTTGTTATTATAACGTCAGGTATAGGAAGAAAACCCGGTCAGAGCCGTCTTGAACTTGTTCAGACTAACGTGGGCATTATAAAAGGGATATCAAAAGAGATAGTGAAGGCAGCTCCTAACGCTATTTACATTATGGTTGCAAACCCCGTAGATATATTGACGTATGCTTTCCTTAAATACACAGGTTTGCCAAAAAATCAGGTATTTGGTACTGGAACTGTTTTGGATACGATCCGTCTCCGCACACGCCTTGCTGAAATTTACAATGTAAATAAGCAACAGGTTCACGCAAACGTACTCGGTGAGCATGGTGATACCTCTTTTGTTGCATGGTCTAATGCAACTATCGCAGGAATTCCCCTTGAAGAATATAACGATGCTATTGCATCAGCTTATAACGTTCCCAATGAATATACCCGTGAAGACGTTGAAACGTACGTAAGAAAATCAGGCGGAAAAATCATTGCACGTAAAGGCTGTACAGTATACGGTATCGGTATGACTTCAACACATATCGTTAATTCCCTCAGCGGAAGCGCTGAAACCGCAATGACGATTTCATCTCTCCACGAGGGCGAATATGGAATCAAAGACGTTTGTCTCAGTTCTCTTGCACTTGTTGACTATACGGGCGTTCGCTCTATTATTACGCAAACGCTTACTGATGATGAAATTTCAAAACTTCATAGATCAGCAGAAGCCCTTAAAGAAGTAATGAAAAACGTAACCTTCTAAGGCGGTCGCATATGAGAAAATTTGATACCAAGGTACAACATTTAAAATACAAGGTATTACGTGAGGTAGCCCGTCTTGCATGGGAAGATAAGTTGCTTGAAAATCTCATGGATATTCCAGGCAAGATTATTCCCGGTAAAGAAGCTACAATGCGTTGCTGTGTATATAAAGAACGTACAATTATCGCCGAGCGAATCAAGATAGCTATGGGTGGTGACAAGAGTAATCCCAACGTTATTGAGGTTATTGATATTGCTTGCGACGAATGTCCAGGCGGTGGATATGAAGTAACCAATGCCTGCCGTGGATGTCTCGCTCACCGTTGTGAAGACGTATGTAAGTTTGGTGCCATCTCTTTTGACATCAATCACGTTGCACGTATAGACAAATCAAAATGCAAAGAATGCGGCGCATGTGCAAAGGTTTGTCCCTATGCCGCTATTATAAGCCGTAAACGTCCTTGTCAGAATGCTTGCAAAGTAAAGGCTATTTCCATAAACGAGGATATGGCGGCATCCATTGATAACTCCAAATGCATACAGTGCGGTGCATGCGTTTATCAATGTCCTTTCGGTGCTATTTCAGACAAATCTTACATTATTGACGCTGTTGAGATTCTTAAAAACGGCAAAGCCAATTCAAACGAAAGCGATTATAGGGTTTATGCAGTAGTTGCCCCTTCTATTTCCAGCCAGTTTTCTTACGCAAAACTTGGGCAGGTTATAACAGGACTTAAAAAGTTGGGTTTCCACGACGTTATAGAGGCAGCTCTCGGAGCAGATATGGTTGCCATGTCGGAAGCAAAGGAACTTTCTGAAAAAGGACTTCTTACAAATTCCTGCTGTCCCTCATTTGTTCAATATATTAAGTATGCTTTCCCGAATCTTTCGGAACATATTTCTCATAATATGTCTCCAATGGCGGTTCTTGCCAAGTATATCAAGGAAACAACACCAAATTCAAAAGTTATTTTCATTGGTCCTTGTACAGCAAAGAAAGCGGAAGCACAGCTGGAAGCGGTAAAGCCTTACGTTGATGTGGTTCTTACTTTTGAAGAACTTCAAGCTCTTTTTGACAGCCGTGATTTTGAACTTTCCACCTTTGAAGACGGTGTGCTTGATAACGCTTCCTATTTTGGACGCATCTTTGCAAGAAGCGGCGGTCTTACGGATGCGGTTTCGCAGGCTTTGAAAGAACAGAATATCGATTTTGAAGCAAAGCCTGTTGTATGTAACGGAATCGACGAATGTCGGGTTGCACTGTTGAAATTAAGCAAAGGTGTACTGAACGGAAACTTTATAGAGGGGATGGCATGTGTCGGTGGATGTATAAACGGGGCAGGCTGTCTGACTCATTGCGAAAAAAATAAATCAGAAGTTGATAAATACGGCAGAGAGGCTTTGGAAAAAACCATAACTGATGCCGTGTCTATTTTAAAATAAAAAATATCTTATATACCATTAAATGAAAGGGATTTAATTATGGAATACCGCATTGAACACGATTCTATGGGCGAAATGAAAGTACCCGCTGACCGTCTTTGGGCAGCACAGACGCAGAGAAGCCATGAAAATTTTGAGATCGGTGTGGGCATTGAAACCATGCCTTGCGAGATCATTCACGCATTCGGCGTGCTCAAAAAGGCAGCCGCTATCACCAACAACAAGCTTCGCCCCGAAAAGATGACCGATGAAAAGCTCGGCGCGATCATGGCAGCTTGCGA
>JAZOCZ010000253.1:0-4713 GCA_045596755.1 Eubacteriales bacterium
TTGCTGGAAATCAAAATATCCATCGAAGGAGACATGGTTGCATAGAAGGGACGATTGCGGTCATAAATACCCGTTTCAAGAAAATCGGTAAGAATGTTGTTCTTATTGGAAGCGCAAACAAAGTGACGAATGGGTACCCCCATAAGCTTGGCAATGTAGCCTGCGAAAATATTTCCAAAGTTACCGGTCGGCACACAAACGTCCATAGTTTCACCCATCTTCAAGGCACCGCTGTTCAAGAGATCACAGTAGGCAGAAACATAGTAGACGATTTGGGGAGCAAGTCTCCCCCAGTTTATTGAGTTGGCACTGGAGAAGAACAAATTTTCCTCTGCAATTTTATTTCTTATTTCTTCATTGGAGAAAACTTGTTTAACGGCAGTCTGACAATGGTCAAAGTTTCCTTTAACTCCGCTTACACAAACATTTTTGCCTTTCTGAGTTACCATCTGAATTTTCTGAATGTTGCTTACACCGTCAGAAGGATAGAATACAGATATTCTGACTCTGTCCACATCGGCATAACCTTCCAAAGCAGCTTTACCTGTATCACCTGAAGTCGCAACGAGAATCAACGCTTCTTTGTCCGTACCTGATTTTTCTATAGCCATACTTAAAAGTCTTGGCATTATCTGCAAAGCCATATCCTTGAAGGCAGATGTAGGTCCATGCCAGAGTTCAAGCATGTATTTTCCGCTGTCACCAAGCTTTGAAATGGGAGCGGCACCGCCTTGAAAACGTTCTTCCGAATATGAATCTTTGGCGGCTTTGAGCAATTCTTCATAAGTATAATCGGATAAAAACATTGATAATATTTTAGCCGCTCTTTCGGAATATGACATTTCCGAGAGAGCTAATACGTCCCCTTTTTCAAGTTTGGGGATGCAATCAGGAATATAAAGTCCACCGTCTGGGGCAATTCCGTTCATTATTACATATGAAGCCGTTCTTGGCTCATTATTACTTCTCGTACTTCTGTAAATCATTTTCTCTATATTGCCTTTCAAAATTTATTTGATTTATCTGAAATAATCTATCAAATGAGAATATATTTCATATTCTTTTTCGGTTTTAGCAGATACTTCAATTACGTCATATCTTACACTCTGAAATTTCATATAAAAGGGAATTTTCCAAATATAAAACGGAACTTTGTTACCTTCACAGTGAGAACGCATGAAATCCTTCGACGTATTTTTTATACAACGTCGCTTTGAAAAATCAACAGCTTCCCTACCCGTGCCAAAGTCAGAATTTTTTCTCGTTTTTACTTCGACAAAAACAAGCGTCTGTTTACGGTAAAAAATCAAATCAATCTCACCGTTTTCAGTCCAATAATTTCTTGATATGAAAAGATACCCTTTCTTTCGAAGAAAATCTTCCGCGACTTTTTCTCCACGTTTCCCAACGTCTTTATTATAAAACATTTTTTAAAAAACTTTTTCTGTGTTCAGAACAAATTCCAAAGGCTTTAATTGCTTCATAATGCAATTTTGTTCCATATCCCTTGTGCTTATCGAAATGATATTGTGGATATTTTTCATGCATCTCCATACAATATCTATCTCTGCTTACCTTAGCCAAAACAGATGCTGCAGCAATAGATGGTGACAAAGCATCCCCTTTTATAACCGTTTTGCAAGGAATTTGAAATTCTCTTGCAACGTTACCGTCAATTAAGGCGAAATCAGCCTTAACGCCGAGACCTTCAACAGCACGTCTCATTGCGAGTTGAGATGCGTTAAGAATATTATATTCTTCAATTTCTTCAACTGTTGAGAATGCTATTGAATAAGCAATAGATTTTGCAATAATAACGTCAAAAAGTTGATCTCTTTTTTTGGCTGTTAGTTTTTTTGAATCATTCAACCCGTCAATTACCAGTCCCATAGGCAAAACGACCGCAGCAGCGTATACACGTCCTGCAAGAGGTCCTCTGCCAGCTTCATCAACACCACAAACCAATTCAAATCCTTCGTCAATAACGGATTTTTCTATACTGTAATCCATACTAATCCAAAGTGATATTTCCTATTTTACCGCCACGAAATTCGTCAAGCAGACAAACACAAAGCCTGTCAGCATCAATCTCGCCACCCGCAACAAGAAATCCTCTCTTTCTTCCTATTTTTTCAAAGATATCAGCAGCACTGTCATCTTCAGAAATAGTTATTTTGTATCTTGAACATAAAAGTTCAGGATATTTTTCCTTTAAATTTTCTATGAGCTTAAAAGAAAGATGGTATATGTCAAGTATTTCATCTCTAACAGCACCTGTCAGTGCAAGACGAATTCCAACTTCTGGGTCATCAAATTTGTGCCACAAAAGTCCAGGTGTATCCAAAAGGTCAATTCCATAAGGGGAAGAAACCCAATTAAGCTCTCTTGTAACTCCTGGTCTGTCCTCTGCTTTTGCCTTCTTTGTTTTTGTAAATGCATTTATAAACGTTGATTTACCAACGTTTGTAATTCCAACAACAACGCCTCTGAGACGTCTTCCTGCCATTCCTTTACTTTCAAAACGCTTTATTTTTTCATCGAGAACTTCTCTGATGGCTTTATTCACTAAATTAACGTTTTTACCCGTTTTGCAATCAATGGAAATTACGTGTCTGCCTTCTTTTTCAAGTTGATTTATCAAATAATTAGTTCTTCGATTATCACACAAAGAACTTTTTGTAAGCAACGTAATTATAGGTTTATTACCGCAAATATCTCTGATATCAGGGTTTCTGCTTGAAAGCGGAACTCTTGAATCCAAAAGCTCAATAACAAAGTCAACCAAAGGTAATTTTTCCTTAAGCTTACGTTTGGCTGCAGCCATATGACCTGGATACCAGACAATGGTCATGTTTTCGCTCATTGAATCTTACCCATACTCTCAAAGGGATATACTCTGAGAATGACCTTTCCCAAAATCTCATCTTCATCAAGTTGACCTATGGAACGACTATCCAAAGATGCATTTCTGTTGTCACCCATTACAAAAACTTTGCCTTCTTCAACTGTGAACGTGACACAATTTTCTTCGTCAAGATCCTTCATATTCCAATTTCTCATCGGAACTTTCTTGAATGATGGATTTGATTCCAAATATGACTGATCAATTAACTCGTCATTAACCCAAACGTCCCACGTATCAAAATTGATTTTAACAACGTCACCGCCGACACCAATAACACGTTTTACGAGAAGTTCGTCTCTGTCTTCGTAATTGATAACAATAACGTCATTGGTTTTCGGTGTATAAAAAAGACTATATACTACAAGTCTGTCCTCATGTTTCAAAGTGTTGAGCATCGACGTACCATCAACCGTAACAAATTTTACTACAAACAAAAAAACTATAACCATCAATGCGACGGCATACGCAAATACTTCAACAAGATCATATAAAGATGCAAGAATCGTTCTTTTAGGTGGAGCTTCTTTCGGTGAATGCATCGGCTCACCCGTTTCAAAATTGATATCTTCATCAATTTCTTCCAGTACATTGTCAGGATTTTCTTCCGAACTGAATTCTGAATCACTTGATGAATAGTTATCATATGAAACGGAATCATCAGAAGAAAAATTATTATCATCTTCTGCAAAAAATTGTATGCTTATTTTATATGTTTTTTTGTAAATACACTCTGTCATGTTCATCATATTTCTGGATTTTTAATTTAATTTCGTGAGGGAAATCACGTAATAATAGTTCAATTAAACGGATAAGGGCTGCCTGAAAGGCAACCCTCCGTAGTCCAATAGTGCAATTTTAGACCTTTGCAAGAATGCAAAATCAGATCTTTTCCTTAACTTTTGCGCTCTTACCAACCATTCCACGAAGGTAATAAAGTTTAGCGCGACGAACCTTACCAGCTCTCACTACTTCAACCTTCTCGATGTTGGGAGAATGAAGTGGGAAAATCTTTTCTGTACCAACGCCATAGGAAACACGACGTACGGTAAAGGTTTCAGAAATTCCACCGTTCTTCTTAGCGATAACAACGCCTTCGAAAATCTGAATTCTTTCTTTTGCACCTTCTACAATGCGGTTGTAAACCTTAACAGTATCACCAACATTGAACTTAGGAGGCTCGGGTTTAAGCTGCTCGTTTGTAAAAGCTTTAAGCAAATCCATATTGCTTATCTCCTTTCAATCTTCGGAATGTTCTTGTTGAGCTCCAGCGGACCATTCCATATTTTCAAGATATTTTACCATATAGAAATCAAAAAATCAATACTTTTCTATGAAAATTTTTTATTAAACTTATTTAATAAAAATATGTACAATAAATTACATTTTTATCTTGAAAATTTCTCTCCAAAATTGTATAATAATTTCATACAATTACCATAAAGAAGGAAACCTGACAATGAAAAAAACAGTAGAAGTTTTACTTGATATTCTAAACAACAAAAAATATACTATTACTTTCGCTGAATCATGCACAGGCGGTTTGATTGCATCATCATTTGTTGATGTTTCGGGTGCTTCAAAAGCGTTTGGATTTGGATTCGTTACCTACTGCGCAAAAGCAAAAACCCAGCTTCTCGGAGTAAATAAAGAAACAATAGAAAAATTTGGCAAGGTGAGCAAAGAAGTCGCAATGGAAATGGCTAAGGGTGCTATTTTAAAAAGTGGTGCTGATGTTGCCATTTCCGTCACGGGCTGCGCAGGCCCAGGAAAAGATGACGAAGGAAATGATGCAGGGACTATCTGTGCAT
>JAZOCZ010000254.1:0-3003 GCA_045596755.1 Eubacteriales bacterium
ACATGGCTACGATCCGACTTACACTTTCTCAAAATTATACCATATCTTTTCGCAAAATGCAACAGTTATTTGCATTTTAACTCAAACATTCGGGTTGATATTGACTTAAAAGTTTATCTGTGATATTATAATACAAACTGAAATATACAAGGAGATATTCCTATGAGCAACGCGAAAGACCACAAATCCACCACAAAATCAGAGAAGAAAAACCAAAGACGGCTCTATCTTACTTTGATAATATCATTATTTATTGCGTTTTCACTAACTATTTTAGGAATCGTTTTAAATCACAAAGTCTTAAAAAATTATGGAGATATTCCTTTAATTATTTGTATTGTTTCAATTATTTCAGCAATTTTGCTATTTGTAGTAAATTTTGCTCTGAAAAAAAGATACACCGATAAAATAAATCAAATGAATGCAGCAGAAATTCAGAATTATTTCCTATCTCACCGAGAAAACGCTGAAGAAACAGCGAGGAAACAAATTTCCGTCTTAAAAAAGATACGAATCTGCACAAATATTTATTCTGTTTTTATCGTTATTCTTGCATCTTTCATCTCGCTTCTTTCAAACACTTTATCATCTTACTATTTCTTATGCACATACTTATCCGCTTTCTTGTTCTTCTCGGTTTTGTCACGAATAAAACTTCCATACATAAAAGAACTTTTTGACGAAGATTTCTCATACGTTTCAGAAAAAGAATTTCCACACTTATATTCCATCGCAAAGAGAGCGGCAAACACAGTAGGATGCCTTTCAGAAAAGGAAGAAATCAGAATTGCCATTTTACCCGATTCCAACGCAGGAATTGCTCACATGGGCAAAATATATTCGGTTCAAATAGGCTCGATTTTGCTCAACACTTTGACCGAAGAAGAACTTTTTTGTATAATGCTCCATGAATTTTCCCATATTATCTGGGAAAACAAATTTTCCGCAAAGGAATCCCGCCATTATTTATGGCTTTCGAGTTATGAAGCGAATAACAACAAATCATGGCAAGCATATAAACTTTTTTCTTTTCCCGATACGATTTTTTTGTGGAACTTTGAAATGTTCAGATATGCATCTTCTCTTTCAGTGGAAGAATATGCAGACAGGGCTATGAGCGAATACGGCAATAAAGAAACTGCCGCTTCTGCTCTCATAAAAATCACATATCACGATTTTTATTGTTGGGAAGAAGGAACGTACGACGAGGAAAGTCCCTTCGTTTCAGAGGAAATTCCAAATGATTTTCATTCAAATTACGTAAAAAAATTCAAGTCATGTATAAACAGTAATTCGTCAAAGTGGAATGAGCTTATAGCTGTGGAAATTTTATCACGAAGCGCATACCACCCCACAACCAGAATGCGTCTTGAATCATTGGATGTAAAAGAAATTAAAACAGTAGAATTCCCCTCATCCAATCAATATACAGAAGAAGCGAAAAAAGCATTAAAACATTCGGATTCTGTATTCTCACAATACAATGAGGATTTTTATAAATTCCACAGAGAGAATTATTTAAAGTCTTTAGACACGGTTTCAGAATGGGAAGAAGCAGGAAAACCCGTTGTGATGGAGGAATACTATTCTGTTGTAGATGCATTGAGAACCGTAGGAAGAAACGTGGAATCCATTGAAGTTTGCGACAAAGCAATAGAAACTCTCCCAAACCCCGCTTTGAATTATGCATATTACATGAAGGGAAATTTCCTTTTGCACCAATATGATGATTCGGGTCTTGAACTTATCTACAAAGCGATGGAAAATCATAACTACATCGACGAAGGGCTTGAAATGATTGGACGTTTTTGCTGTATGACAGGAAAGCAGAAAGAACTTGATGAATACAGAGAAAAAGCGGTTGTTTTAGCTCAGGAAATGATGGATAAATATCAAAAGCTGGAAAAATTGGAAAAGAATGATAATTTAACGTCTGAAACCCTACCTGACGGCTTGTTTGAAGAAATAATGAATTTCATTTCCACCATAGAAAAAGGGGAAATCGAAAAGATTTATTTGGTTCGCAAAACAGTAACCGAGGATTTTTTCGCAAGCGTTTTCGTTATCAAATTTTTCAGTAACGCCAAAAACGAATCAGAAATCATGGAGAAAATATTCTCTTATCTGGACACCTGCTCCTCACATCAATTCTGTCTGTTTGATTACGATAACGTATCTTACATCAATTTTGAAAACATCGAAAACAGTTGCGTTTATATTGCTAAAACATGATTTTAACCCCGACAGATTTTTGATATAATCCCCTTAGAGTAGACACTTGAAAAAACAAAAATTTCAAGACTACACTAAGGGGATTTTTTATGCAAAGAAGGAACCATAAAAACGAAAAGTATTCAGCAGAATTAAAATTAACTGCAATATTGGATTATCTAAACGGAGGTGGGAGCCAACGAGAAATATGTAAAAAATACGGAATATTAGATCACCATACACTCAGAGATTGGATTTTATGGTATAATGGTCATAGAGAGTTTAAAGAGCGGAGTTCCGCAAAAGGAGAAATCTATATGACCAAGGGAAGAAGAACCACACAAGAAGAACGATCAGAAATTGTAGCGTTCTGTATCGAACACAATAAGGATTACGGTTGAAGGATGGTGGGGAATCTTGAAGTCCGAAATGTACTACCTCAAAAAATTCACGAGCCGTGAATCTCTTGTTTCTGCTATTGAAAATTACATACTCTTTTACAATACTCGACGTTATCAGAAGCGGCTAAATTGTATGACTCCGTACGAGTATTACCTCGCCACCGCCGCGTGACGAAAAATCTCCCCCTGAAGCGCTGCAGGGGGAGATAAAAGAATCTATTTAATTAACATATTCTTTTTGTTTTTTTGTCTGTCTACTTTACAGGGGGCATATCACTTTGGGTGGGGTCCGCCTGAATTATCTTTTCATAGAGTTTTTCCGCCTTGTCAAACTCGCTCTTGATACGCAATGAGTTTGCACGGTTGAAAAGATTTTGCAGATTTTCGCCCA
>JAZOCZ010000255.1:0-22333 GCA_045596755.1 Eubacteriales bacterium
AGCCTTTGGCACAGGCTGTTTCGTGCCGCAGTACTCGCATTCCGCAATGGTTACGCCCTCGGATATCTCCAGGTCGCCACCGCACATTTTACATTTATATGTTGACATTTTATTTCCTCTGCTTCATCAATTAAAATCAAACGATTCAAAAAATTTTCTATATGTTTTGCTGAAAACGAAAAATATAAACAAAAATAAGTATTTTCAAAACAACGCCTGAGGCTATTTCCTTTGCTTCGGAGGCAACGCAATTTCCAACGCTTGAAAAATCGCCTTTTTTCAATTTATTAAAGTTGTCATACCACTTCAACAAAATTTTGCCATAATCGCTCTGCTCCATTTCTGCTCGGATTTCGGAGGATGAATTGCCTGATAACGTTTCTCCGAAGGATTTTCTTATTTCCATAATTTTTTCTTCGATTTTTAAAAGCTCGCCTTCAACGGCTTGCAGAGAATTTCCATTTCTTTTTTTGGCGGTTTCATCTTTTTCTTTTTTCAAGGTTTTAACACTTTCCTCGAGAGAAGATATTTTTTCAGAAAACTCTTTTTTCTCTTTTGAGGCGAATAAACCCAATTTGGATTTTTCATTGCTCAAAAAAGTGATTTCGTCCTGAGCCAACTTTATTCTCTCATCGATAGAAACAATTTCATCTTCGATTTTCTGCAAATCCGCTTTCAAATCAGAAAGGCGTTTTTGCTCGCTTTCCAAGCGGACAATCTCTTGATTCCCCTTCTTATTTTTTTCTATCATGTCTTTTTCGGATTTATCTGCCGCCTTTAAATCTGAAAAAAGTTTTTTACATTCTTGCTTGCTCTTTTCAAGTTCTTTGATTTTTCGCAAACATTCCTCTTTCTTGTCGGCTGAGTCCTCATGATTTTTTATTGCATCAAAACCTTTTGAAGCGACCAACAAATCATTGGCAGAGCGAGGTTTTTCCAACAATTCGTTGGCTTTTTGATACAGATAACAAGCCTTATTGTTCAAATCTGTTTGTCTTTGTTTTTCGTTCCTATCCACGATAAACTCATTATAGGATACAAGTTCTTTTTTCAGACTTTCATCACAAAAACGAATCACTTTGCCGTAATTAGCTCTTGTAGAAAAAGGCATCGGGCAATCCTTCAGTTTTTCCTTTTTACCTACTCTTAATTCAGCCATGAGTTTTCCTAAATAAGCATCGGCACACTCGGGATTGATGTCGAGAACCTTTTCGCAATATTCGTCCGCCGATCTCCAATCGCCATCCTCCAGGAACATGAAAACACGTTTCAAAAGCGGAGCTATCTGACCGGCGTTTTTGCTGAAATCTATATTTCCTTCCTTTGGTATAACCTTCTCAATACCGTGAATAATATCCTGAATAAAACCAATCTTCGACATATCCTGAGCTTGCAAATGAGCAAACTCCTCGGGGAGATAATACGGGTCCATATCACGATAGCAAGGAATAAGTAATTTTGAACGGTCTTTCTTAACTATTTTCAAAAATCTTGACCACTCATTTTTTACCCATACGGCATTGAAATATTCAGGCTTCGTACCAATAGAAAGCATAACCTTTGCGGAATTAAGAGCGGCAAAGATTATAGGCTCATAAGCAGAGCCGAGTTTGCCTTCGAGAGTTATTGCGGCATAGAAAACTTTATAGCCTTCATCTGTCAATTTATGATATATATCATTGGCAATAGTGCTGTCCTGAGTCTTTTTGCCGTCCGAATCAGTTTCCTTATAGCAAATAAAGACGTCGTATTTTTCTTCGTTCTGAGCAAGAGAAAGGATCTGCTTTTGAATTTCATCAATCTCTCTTGCCTGCTCCTCATAAATAACACGCTGACTTATATCACCGTTTTCAACAGCGGATTTATAATCATCATCAGCCGTTATAGGTTCAAAAGATGCTCTGTGGCACGTAGGGACCTTTTTATACGTAGCGGGATCCGTTACATATTCTATTCCATATTTACAAAGAACAAGCCCCCAATACGCTTCGCTTTGAGTTGTATCTGCTTCTATGATCTTTTCGTATATTTTAGCAGCTTTATCAAAATCGCAGTTTATACGCAAACTGTTGGCACGATTGAAAAGATTTTGCAAATTATCATCCTTAACGGTAGGAACGGTTTGCTTCGTACCACAGTATTCGCATTCACCGACGGTAACGTCGTTTGGTATTTCAAGATCCCCGCCACACATTTTACATTTAACTAAAGCCATTTCATCCTCACATTATTTCATCAATTTGCATTTATTGTTTCTGTCCTCTAATAAAACAACAAGTTTTTTCGAAAGTTCTTCAACGCTTGAATCTTCCGTGGCAACTGCATCGGCAAACTCGGATAAAGTTGCCGCTATTTCACTTTCAATAGAAGTCGAATTGATGGTGCTCATCTTAATAGAATATCTTGCAGCTTCGTAAACTTTTTGGCACGCTTTTTTTGTTTCTGCACTTTTTGCACTATTTACAAGTTTTTCTGCATCAATGGTTAAAGATTTAATAAAAAACGTTTGAGTTTGCACCTTTTCGTCAACACGTTCAATCTCTGTAACATCAACCCTTACCTTCAAAACGTCAATAACGTTTATCGAAAGGATAATCGAACAAACGATAATACCGATCCAATAAGGAAGGACAGAATTAATCATACAAAAGCCGCCGACTATAAAAGAAACAATAAGTCCTGAATAACTTGTTGTAACGTAAGATATGCGGTAAAAAGTTTTCTTTGAGTTATCTACGTCAAAAGCGAGTTTAGAACAAAACAATTGACCTATAAAAGAAAGAGTAATAAAAACGTAGCCTATCCAGAAAGAAGCAGTATATTTTTCTACGCCTTTCCAGCCGACAGAAACAAAAGCTATAACGTTAAACAACGCAAGCAAAACCGCCCAAAATATAACATAATTTCTATATTGCTTTTTCATCATCAGTTCCCCCCATTAAAGTTTCTCGCCGCATTCAAGGCAGAATTTTGCTCCGGGTACAATCTCTTTGTTGCATTTGGGGCAATTTGTGATAAATTTATATCCGCACTCAAAGCAAAACTTACCTTTAGCAACGGTTTTTCCACAGCTCGGACAAACAACGGTATCTCCTGCAAAGGAAGATGGAACCTTTTCACCGCATTCAAGACAGAATTTAGAATTTTCAACCAACACAGCACCGCAATGATCACATTTTTTCAAAGCCTTTGGAGTTTCTTCGGTAGCATTCAACCCACCGCCAACCTTATTGAACATTTCTCCAATCTTCGGTGCAACAACTCCTGCCGCAGCCAAGCCCACACCGATACCAAGCATATCGCCTGCAACTCCTCCGCCGTTGCTTCCGCTGATTGTCATATTGCCAAAACCTTCTGCATAAGCCTTTTGAACGTCTGCTTGCAAAACATCTCTTTGCGTGTATCCTTTGGCTTGCATAATCTCTGCATCTGCGAGGCCTGATGCTCTATCCACCTCTGCTTTCGCCAACCCCACCGCTTTTCCTGCTTCTGCTTCCGCCTGAGCCTCTATAACCTTGCGTTCTGCCATTCTTCTCGCAATTTCAGTTTCCGTGGTCTGCTTTTCAAGCTCCTCCTTGCGTTCCGCCGCAACAGCTGTGGCGTTCGCTTCCGCTTTAGCCGTTCTTACAGACGCCTCAGCCTCTGCCTGTGCCGTTTTAACCATTGTATCTGCAGCTATATGAGCTGTTCTGATAGCTGTATCTGCATCAAGTTGAGTTTTCTTCATGAAAGTCTCCGCTTGAATCATTTTTGCCTGAAATGAAAGCGTATGAAGTTCTTTCATTCTTCTGAAGTTAGGATCATCCTCGGGCAAAAGAACACTTGTTATGTAAAATTGAGGAATAGTCAATCCGTATTCTTCGAAGCCTTCAAGAATCCTTTGACGAAGATTTTCCGATAAAACATCAAGGTTTTCGTCAATTTCGAATATATCAATATTCTGTGACT
This sequence comes from Eubacteriales bacterium, assembly GCA_045596755.1. GTDB lineage: Bacteria > Bacillota > Clostridia > Oscillospirales > CAG-382 > SIG653. Next base: position 3,949 of record JAZOCZ010000255.1, read on the forward strand.
TTATAGTCGCAGGAAGACTCGTTTTTACCGCGGTTGAAATGAGCGGGCGGAAACAATTCTGAATTGATTTTGTGAAATTGTTTCCATTTTCTCCCCAAGCAATACCGCCCATAGTTCCGACAAGTTTTATTAAAAGTTTTCTCGAATCAGAAACAGCTAAATTCATCTCACCGCAAGCACCAATCTCAATTGGTATTCCGTGAGTAGAATCCAGATATCTCACCCTGCTGTCAGTCCCCCACTTAATAGACATCTGAACAGTCTTGTTTATAAAATAAACCTCGCAGTGAAAAGATGTTTTGTTTCCCGTTAGTCCGCTAAACATTTTACTGAGAAACGGAATGTTTTGAGTTTCAAGAGTATGTCTACCTGGGCCAAAAGTGTCAAGAGCTTCACCGTTTAAAAAAAATATCGCTTCCTGGGATTCATGAACGATAAGCTGTGTTAAAGTATTAAAATCTTCGCAAGGATGTTTCCATATAAACGTACTGTTATCGCCTTCGTATTTAATAACCTCTGATGTGTTTAACATAATATCCCTCCAATTACATTTTTTTATCAAAACTTATATTTTTTGACATTTCGCCCTATAAATAAAATATTACCACAAAATAAATATTTTTTCAATACTTTTTAAAAAAATATTGTTTTTCTTTAAAGCATAATACACAAACACAAAAACGTCAAAGGAAGTTTTTTCATCCTTTGGCGTTTTTAATTTAACAGATTATTCTTACCACGCAAGAGCTTTTTTCAAGAATTCGCCCGTATAAGAGCCTTTTGTTTCGGAAACCAGCTCGGGAGTACCTTTGGCGATAACCGTTCCGCCTTTATCTCCACCTTCGGGTCCCATATCTATAATATAGTCTGCGGTTTTGATAAGATCAAGGTTATGTTCAATTACAACAACAGTATTTCCCGCATCAACAAGTCTTTGCAAAACCTTTATCAGCTTATCAACGTCGTCAGCGTGGAGTCCCGTGGTAGGCTCGTCGAGGATATACAGAGTATTTCCCGTTGAACGCTTAGCAAGCTCAGTTGCCAATTTCACCCTTTGTGCTTCACCGCCCGACAAGGTAAGAGAGCTTTGCCCTATTTTTATATATCCCAGACCTACCTCTTTTAAAGTTCTCAGCTTATCTCTGATAGAACGGTAATTTTCGAAAAATTCGCATCCTTCGTCAACAGTCATATCAAGAACGTCGCTTATGGTTTTTCCCTTGTATTTTATTTCAAGAGTTTCTTTGTTATAACGCTTACCTTTACATACGTCGCAAGTAACGTAAACGTCGGGAAGAAAATGCATTTCTATAGTTATAGTTCCATCACCGTGACAGGTTTCGCATCTTCCGCCGTGAACGTTAAAGGAGAAACGACCCTCTTTATATCCCCTCTCCCTTGCCTCCGGAACAGCGGCAAACACCTTTCTGATATCCGAGAACATCCCTGTATAAGTTGCTGGATTTGACCTTGGATTTCTTCCTATAGGGCTTTGGTCAATAGCTATAACCTTATCTATATGCTCTATTCCATCAATTCGTTCATGCTTGCCTGGGATAAGAGTTCGTTTGCCTGTCATTTTCCCCGCGGCTTTATACAGTATTGAATTGACGAGGGAGGATTTTCCCGATCCCGAAACCCCCGTTACGCAAGTAAACGTTCCAAGAGGGAAATCCACGTCTATATTTTTAAGATTGTTTTCTGATGCGCCGATTATTTTAAGATAATTTCCGTTTCCCTTTCTTCTGTTTTCGGGAACGGGGATTTTCTTTCTGCCTGACAAATACATACCCGTCAGAGATTTTTCATCCTTCAGAATTTGCTTTGGAGTTCCTTCGAATACTATTTCTCCACCATGTATACCTGCACCGGGACCTACATCCACGATCCAATCCGCAGAAAGCATAGTTTCTTCATCGTGTTCAACTACAATGAGGGTGTTTCCTATATCACGAAGTCGCTTCAACGTGTCAATAAGCTTCTGATTATCTCTTTGGTGAAGCCCTATACTCGGTTCGTCAAGAATATATAGAACCCCGACCAATGCAGAACCTATCTGGGTTGCGAGTCTGATTCTCTGCGCCTCACCGCCAGAAAGACTTCCCGCTTTTCTGGAAAGTGTCAGATATTCAAGTCCCACGCTATTCAAAAATCCAAGTCTTGCTCTTATTTCCTTCAATATTTCAGCGGCAATCTTTTTCTGTCTTTCCGTAAGCTCAAGACCATCGAAAAATTCAAGTATTTTAGTAACGGACATAGAGCAAAGCTCTGAAATGTTTTTATCTCCAACAGTGACTGAAAGAGCTTCTTTTTTCAGTCTGTTGCCTTTACATACGGGACATGGAATATATTCCATAAATTCCTCATAGTAATCCTTTTGATCCTGCTCCTTCGAAAGCTCGAATCTTTTTTGAATTATGGGAATAATTCCGTTGAATCTGGGTTCTGTAACGGATTTTCGCTTTCCGCGTCCCATATTTCCGTATAAAAGCACGTTCAATGCCTCGTCAGAATATTCCCTTATAGGCGTGTGAATATCAAACCCGTAATATTGACCTACAGAATTTATAATATTTCCCGTCCACGTTCCCGCTTCAACAGATTTGAATCCATTTACTATAACAGCACCGTTATAGAGAGAAAGTGAATCATCGGGAATAATTTTCTCCTTTGAAAAGATAAAGCTTTCGCCCAAGCCACTGCAAATTTCACAAGCTCCGTACGGATTATTGAAAGAGAACATTCTCGGAGTTAATTCTCCTATACTTGTTCCATGAATTTTACAAGCGTAATTCTGGCTGTATTCCAAATCCGGAGTGTTATCCGTAAAAGCAATTTTAACAAGTCCGTCAGCCAGCTTCAGAGCAAGCTCAACGCTATCTGCAAGTCGGGAACGGATTCCATCTTTTATAACAAGTCTATCAACTACAACATCTATATCATGCTTCACGTTTTTGTCAAGATCTATATCTTCAGAAAGGTCATACATATTCCCATCGATGCGAACACGAACAAAGCCGCTTCTGACAGCAGATGCAAGAACTTTATCATGCATACCCTTCTTGCCTGAAACGACGGGGGCAAGTACCATAAAACGTGTCCCATTTTCAAGCTTCAATATATCTTCAAGTATTTCATCAACAGATTGCTGTTCTATAACCGCTCCGCATTCAGGACAATGAGGAACGCCAGTTCTTGCATAAAGAAGTCTTATATAATCGTATATTTCAGTTACCGTTCCAACGGTGGAACGGGGGTTTCGGGAGGTAGTTTTTTGGTCTATAGCAATAGCAGGCGAAAGTCCTTCTATATGATCAAGCTCAGGCTTGTCCATCTGACCCAAAAACTGTCTGGCATAAGAAGATAATGATTCAACGAAACGTCTGTGTCCTTCAGCGTATATAGTGTCAAAGGCGAGAGAAGATTTTCCCGACCCTGAAAGTCCTGTAAACACTACAAATTTATCGCGGGGAATGGAAAGAGATATATTTTTCAGATTATGAACTCTTACGCCTCTTAACGTTATTTTCTTCTCCATTGAAACCACCTCATCATTTCTTTTGTTTCATATTTCGATTATATTATTATACTCTATTTTTTTCAATAATGCAATACGTATTATGCATATTTTTCAAGAGGAAAACACATATTTATTTTCACCCGAATTATCTTTGGAATGTATAATTTAGTTTAAAAAAATAATTATTAATAAGATTTATTTTTTATCGAAAAAAATATTAAAAATTTGCGAAAAAACAGTTGACAAAGCATTGTACAAATGTTATAATATCAGAGTAAATAAAGATTGTGGTAAAATGCATTTGTTAATAATGCGTCCAATTATAAATTTTCGTATACTTTTTCAGCTTATTACAATTTTTAAAAAAGATTAAAACAGGAGGTCAAAACTATGACAAAGATTCTTGTAATTGATGATGATTCCAACATCTGTGAGTTATTGAGAATGTATCTTGAAAAGGAAGGCTATGAAGTAAGAACAGCTTCCGATGGTTCTGAAGGCATTGCAGTTTTCAGAATGTACGAACCCGATTTGGTTCTTTTGGACGTTATGATGCCCAAAAAGGACGGTTGGGCTGTTTGCCGTGAAATCCGTATGCATTCCTCCAAGCCTATTATTATGATTACTGCCAAGGGCGAAACTCTTGATAAAGTTTTAGGACTTGAGCTTGGTGCTGACGACTTCATTGTTAAACCCCTCGATATGAAAGAAGTATTTGCAAGAATCAAAGCTGTTCTCCGCAGATATGCAAATCACGACACAATCGAAGGCGAGCTTGTTAAATTTGAAAACATCGAAATAAGCCTTCAGAAATACGAGCTCAAAATCAACAACGAGCCCGTTGACCTTCCTCCTAAGGAATTGGAGCTTATTTACTTCCTTGCTTCCAATTATAACAGAGTATTTACCCGTGATCAGCTCCTTGATAAAGTTTGGGGCTTTGATTACCTTGGCGACTCCAGAACTGTTGACGTTCACATCAAGAGACTTCGTGAAAAACTCGAAGGTGCTTCTGACAAATGGATGCTTAAAACAGTTTGGGGTATCGGATATAAATTCGAAGTTCGCTCCGAATCATAATTTTTGAAATCCGAAAAACGATTCAGACATACCTGTAGTTGTGGACATACATTTCTCCTTTTTAGTAAAAGACAGCTTTGGCTGTCTTTTACTATTTTTTGTAATCTTTTTTAAATACCAAAATTATACTTGTTATCGCATCACGTGATTTACTTATTTCACAAATGCGATATTTTTGTTTATTACTATATAAATTAAAAAACGGCATACGTAATAACCCAGTTTTCACATTTCACACAAAACAGGGGTTGACAAATAAAAAATTTTATGTTATAGTACAACTGTACCAAGGGCAATAGTACGGTTAAATAGAGGTGAAAATATGCTTGTTATCGATAAAATATCCAGAACACCAATATACGAACAAATAGTTGAAGGAATACAGCGAGAAATCCTTTTAGGGCTTTTGAAGCCTTCCCAGCAGCTTCCTTCCATAAGAGAGCTGGCAGTAACTCTTTCCGCCAATCCTAATACTGTGCAAAAAGCCTTTATAGAGCTTGACAGAAGGGGTATTATAATTTCATCCCCAGGCAGAGGTTGTTTTGTTGCCGATGACGCCCCAGAGCTTTTGCGAATTCGACTGAAATCCAAAATTTCCGACATAAAGACAATCGCTTCAGAGCTTGCGACCTTTGGAGTTTCAGAAGACGAAATAATATCCGCTATTAAAGAAGCGTATTCGGAAAAAGATTGTTAATTCATATATTTAAACACGCATTGATTATTTTTAAAGGAGAACTGATATGATTATTGCAAAAGACGTTACAATGGTTTTTGATGATTTTACTGCTCTTAATAATTTAAACTGCACTATTTCAAAGGGCTGTATATATGGATTAGTAGGAAGCAACGGAGCTGGAAAATCCACTTTTTTAAGATTGATAAGCGGTATTTACCGTCCCAAGTCGGGAGAAATAACCATAGACGGAGAAAAAGTTTTCGATAATCCTAAAATAAAAAGCAAAGTAGCCTTCGTTCCCGACGAACTTTATTTTCTTCCAGGTTCAAATATGAACGCCATGGCAAATCTATATGCCGCTGCTTATAAAGATTTCAACAGCGAGCGGTTCTACAAACTGATGTCAACGTTTGGTCTTCCTTCTGATAAATCAATAAACACGTTTTCAAAAGGAATGAAACGCCAAGCTTCCACCATACTTGCCCTATCCACTATGCCCGATTATCTGTTTTTTGATGAAACCTTTGACGGACTCGACCCCGTTATGAGAAATCTTGTTAAGCAGGTAATATATTCAGATGTGGCAGAAAGAAACACAACGGTTATTATAACCTCCCATTCTCTGCGTGAACTTGAAGACACCTGCGACCAGCTCGCACTTCTTCATAAAGGAGGTATAGTTTTCGAAAGCGATATCCAGAATCTGAAAACGTCACTTTTCAAAATCCAGATAGGCTTTTCAGAACAATTTACAAAAGAAAAATTTGAAGGTATAGATATTCTTGAATATTCGCAGCAAAGCTCTGTTGCCACATTTATAGTAAGAGGAAACAAGGAAGAGGTTAACAAGAAACTCAAATCCATGAATCCCTTGCTTCTTGACGTTTTAAATCTTAATCTGGAAGAAGTGTTTGTTTACGAAATGGAAGCTTTAGGGTATGCCTTCAAGGACATACTTATGTAAGGAGGCAATATGGAAAACTTCTTTTCAAAATCTCTATACGTGCAAGGGTTAAAAAAATTAAAAACCGTCGGAATCGGCTGTGCCGTTACCTTTGCGGTTATAAACGCATTGTCAGCCATTTCTAACCTGATGCAGAAAAACTCCTACTTATTAAAAGTGGGAATAACAGGCGGAATGCTCCTCCCCATAGGTGCACTTATTATTCCCATAGCATTTCTTATGATTTCCCAAGCCTTTTCCTTTTTAGACAAAAGAAAAGATTCGGATTTTTATCATAGCCTTCCGCAAAAACGTCTCTGCGTTTATTTGAGTTTGCTTTCTTCCGCAATGACGTGGGCCGTGGGGATCTTGGCATTATCTCTTTGTTTGAATCTTCTATTATGGCTTCAAAGTCCCTATTCCGTTGATTTTTCCGCAATCCTTCCCGTTCTTTTGGGATTTTCCGCATCCGCTTTTGCAGTAGCGGGTGTATCAGTGGTTTGCAGAATCATTACAGGAACAACATCTGCTTTCGTATTCTATACCGTTTGTTCATTTTTGTTTCCAAGATTGTTTTTATACATTTTCACGAACTATTTAGTCGATATAAACCCTTCGATCGTCATAAAAGGCTCGTTTTTCGACGCATTCTCATTCGAATATTCCCCATTTTTTCCCCTTTGCACCGTGCTTGAAAATGATATGGATCTCTTCGAAAATGGACTTTTTATAGCCTTTTTATTTTTGGAAGCCTTTGTGTTCTTTTTCATTGGTGCACGCCTTTTCATCAGAAGAAAAAGCGAACTCGCAGGAGCAAAAATAATTTCAAAAAAGCTTCAGTTCCTTTTCCGTTCCCTCTCAATAACGCCTATTTTATTCTTTTTGTTCGCAGATTTTAACGATTTCGACTCTGCTGCGATCTGGTTCGTCTTCGCATTGCTCGTTCATTTTCTCTTTGACCTTATTTTATCAAGGAGCGTTAAAACCTCCGTTTCAAATCTGCCTTTGTTCTTTTTGACATTGGGGATTTCAATAGTGTTTTTGATATCCGCCAACGTTATAAGCAAAGTTTACATTTCAAATAATCCCAAAGTAAACGAAATCGAATCAATAATGTTCACTGAGGCAAAATCCACCGCATATAACCGTGTGGATTATTACGGTTGGTACGAGAGAAGAAACGTATTAACGGACAATGAAGATGCCATAAAGGCTGCCGTTAATGCATTAGACGATACATCTCTCGGAGATTACAGGGCGAGATACAGTGACCAAATTATGTTCAGGCTTAAAAACGGAAAAACAGTCAAAAGAAACATCCGTTTTACCGAGGAAGAATATCTGATTATTAAAGCCGCTATCAAAAGCGAAGACGAATACAAGCAAAGTTTTTCATTTCCCGAATGGAGCAACAAGGCTTATTTCACAGTGCTTTCTGGCAACCTCGATTACGTCGACGGAGATATTACCGATAAAAGCTTTTACGATACCGTAAAAAAAGAATATCTCGCACTCTCTCCAAAAGAACAAGCCGAAGCGGAAATCTGCAATTCATCAGTATATATTTTTATGTACGAAGACACTTATGTTTTCAGACTCTATCTCCACGAAGATATGTTCCCCGAATCCTTAACGTATTTAAAAAATGCTTCCTATAATTAACTTTTCAAAGCGTTTAAAAATCTCAGAAAGGAGATTTTATTCAATGTTTTTTTCAAAAGAACTTTATGTCCAAGGTTTAAAAAATATTAAAACCATTGGAATCGGCTCTGCGGTAACGGTTATCTTGTTAAATATTCTCCACGCAAACGATAAGATCGACAGTTTCAAACGTGTAGACTCATACGTTGTTAATGAAAAAATAGGCAACGTTGCGCTCGCTCCCGCCACTTGTTTAATGGTTATTTTCGCTTTAATAATGGCGGCTGCCATGTTTTCCTTCCTTAACAAAAGGAAGGATTCGGATTTTTTTCATTCCCTTCCGCAAAAGCGAATCTGCGTTTATTTCAGTTTTGTTTGTGCCCTTTTTACGTGGATCGCAGGAATAACCCTTTCAACCATAGCCATAAACAGTTTGCTTTTTATTACTTTTTTACCTATCTCCGTATCATTTGAAGACGTTTCAATCATTTTCCTTTTCTTTATAGGATATACCGTTTCCGCCTTCGTGGCGGCGGGAATAGTTACTGTTTGCAGAATGATTTCAGGGACGGGAATTTCCCTGTTTTTCTACACAGCGACAGCATTTGTAATTCCGAGAATTATTTTTACGTATGTAGTGGACTACGTAAGATACCTTAACCCATCGGTTATTATATCAGAAACATGGCTTGATTTTTTCTCCATTGACAAATCATTTTATTTTGTTTTCAGCGATTCCCGCACTTACTATTCCGTGACCAAAGACCTTGGAGGCTTTGGCGACCCGTTGCTTATGATTTCGCTTTTAATTCAAGCCATATTTTTGTTCGCCCTTGGAGGCTTATTATACAAAAGCAGAAGAAGCGAGCTCGCAGGACAAGGTACGGGAAGCAAAGGGATTCAGTTGGCTTTCAAAACTGCCGTGTGTCTCCCGTTACTGTTCGTTGCTATATCAAACCTTGTCAATGGCTCTGATGAAGCTTCGGCATTTATTCTTCTCATTTTGTCATTACTTGCTTATTTCCTTTTCGAGCTTATCCTATCAAAGAACGTAAAAAAAGCTACGTTTGGAATGGTGACGTTTGTTATTCCTTTGGCGTTATCAGCAGTTTTGCTTTTTTCCTGTGTTGGAATAGCAGAATGCTTCAGGATAACGTCACCAAAAATCGATAATATTGATTTTGTTACCGTAACGGAAAACGTATACTTAAATAAGGAATACATAGAATGTATAAACGTTCCTATGAGTTCAGAAACCGTTAAAGAAATTTTTGTCATCGCTTTGGAAAACAGTTCCAATCAAAATACAGTTCCGAAAGAATATGAATCCGCTGTCACTGTAACGTTCAATCTGAAAAACGGAGACAAAAAATACAAACATGTGTATTTCACCAAAGATGACATGGAACTGATTCTTAGAGAGGTAAACAATATTCTCAAAGAACGATAAAAGGAAATAGATATAATCAAAAAAGGAGATTTTGAGATATGCTTTTTTCAAAAAAGTTTTATCTTCAAGGATTAAAAAGAATAAGGGTAATAGGAATAGTGGCTACCATTACAGTTGTTGCGTTGAATTTATTTTACGCACATTTCAAATTGGCTAACTACGACTGTTATTGCAACCACTGGATAGCATGCGGAGGCATTGCACCCTTTACGTTTTTAACGGCGGTATTTGCTTTTGGAATGGTCGCTTCCATATTTTCATTCTTAAACAAGAGACAGGATTCTGATTTTTATAATTTCATTCCTCAAAAACGCATTTGTATATATACAAGTTATATTGCCTCCGTGCTAACGTGGATAGCAGGAATAAATTGTTTAACAATTGTATTGAACAGTATTCTGTTTAGTCTCAGCCCTACATTTCACGTTCCTGTCATCTTTGCATCTCTTGCATTTCTCGGATACACATTATCCGCTTTTACAGTAGCAAGCATTGTTACCATTTGCAGAATGTTATCGGGAACAGGAATTTCTCTGTTTTTCTACACAATATCTTTTCTCACAGTTCCAAGACTACTCGCTGGAATTTTTATAAACCACATAAGAGAACTCAACCCTTCTATTGTTATAAACGAAACCTGGCTCAGAATTTTTACATTGGAAAATTCATTATATTTCACATTAAAAGAATTTGGCAACGAAAATAACTGCGGTAGTTTTGAAAACGTATGGCTCATAATCACCTTGATTGCAGAATGCATACTTTTCTTTGGAATTGGTGCATTGTTATACAAAAATCTGAAAAGCGAATTTGCGGGTAAAAATATAGGGATAAAAAAAGTTCAATTGATTTTCAGAACTGCTATTACATTACCTTTGATATGGACCTCAATGATTTATTTTATAACAAAATCTGACGAGATCATAGCAAGTGTTCTTTTAGGGCTGTCTCTGCTTCTCCATTTTCTTTTCGAGCTTATTCTCTCCAAAAGTGCAAAGAAAGCCGTGGTAGGAATGGTAGCGTTTTTAATTCCTTTGCTCATATCAATCGGACTGTTTGCATCATCCTACGGCATAGCGGAAGGATTCAGAGCTACCTCTCCCAAAACAGACGAGATAAATTATATCACAGTAGAAGAATTAAGATATCGCGATAGAGATAATTCGGTCTTCGTAATAGATTTATGCTTAAATTCCGAAACAGCAAAAACGACATTTTTAAACGCTTTAAAGGGCAAATCCGAAAAAAGCATATCAAATTCAGAGTTTGATTCCAAATTGACTGTTAAATTCACACTCAAAAACGGAAAGGAACAATACAGAGAGGTTTATTTTTCAGAAGATGATATGAAGTCACTTCGCAATGAAGCTCAAAACGTGGGAGAAAGCATTCCTCAAAGATGGTGGGGTACTGAATCATAGCGGCTTCAAAATATGATATACTACCAATTTGTAAAAAATCGCCCTTACGTGAAAAAACATCACGCAAGGGCGATAATTATTAAAGTTTGTAGGTGTAGATGTCTTTTTTCAAAAAGACCTTGAATTTTCTTTTCGCCAGACCATTTTGTTCACTACACCCGTATAGGATTGAATAAGCTTCACAACCTTGGCTGAAACGTTTTCCTCCACGTAGTCGGGAACAGGAATACCGAAATCGCCCATTTCACGAGCCGTAACAGCAGTTTCTACAGCTTGAAGCAAGGATTTTTCATCAATACCCGCAAGAACAAAGCAAGCCTTGTCCAACGCTTCGGGACGTTCCGTACTTGTTCTTATACAAACTGCGGCAATAGGTTTTCCAACGGAGGTGAAGAAAGAACTTTCTTCGGGTAACGTCCCGCTGTCAGAAACAACAGCAAATGCATTCATCTGCAAATTGTTGTAATCATGGAATCCCAAAGGTTCATTTCTTTTCACGCGGGAGTCAAGCTTGAATCCGCTTTCATCAAGCCTTTTTTTGCTTCTTGGGTGACAAGAATAAAGAATTGGCATATCATATTTTTCTGCAAGTTTATTTATAGCCGTGAAAAGAGACAAAAAGTTCTTTTCCGTATCTATATTTTCTTCTCTGTGAGCAGAAAGAAGGATATATTTCCCCGTTTCAAGTCCCAATCGTTCTAAAACATCTGATTTTTGAATTTCACCAAGGTTCTGATGAAGCACCTCCGCCATAGGAGAACCTGTAACGTAAGTACGTTCTTTAGGGAGTCCGCAATCTGCCAGATATCTTCTTGCATGCTCAGAATACGCCAGATTAACGTCGGAAATTATATCTACAATACGTCTGTTAGTTTCTTCGGGCAAGCATTCGTCTTTGCAACGGTTTCCCGCTTCCATATGGAAAATAGGAATATGAAGTCTTTTTGCACTTATTGCAGAAAGGCAGGAATTGGTGTCGCCCAAAATCAACAAAGCATCGGGTTTAGTCTGAGCCATAAGCTTATATGAGCAATTTATTATATTGCCCACAGTCGCACCAAGGTCGTCACCTACGGCATTCATATAAACTTCAGGGTCTTCAAGCTTCAAATCCCTGAAAAATATTCCGTTAAGGTTATAATCGTAATTCTGACCCGTATGAGCAAGAATAACGTCAAAATATTTACGGCATTTTGTTATTACTGCGGCAAGTCTGATTATTTCGGGACGTGTTCCGACTATTATCAGAAGTTTAAGTTTTCCGTTATTTTTAAAGTTTATATCAGAGTAATCAAGCTTAATATCGCTCATAATTTCCTCACTCTACTATTTCAAAAAATGTATCGGGTTTATTTGGGTCAAATCGTTCGTTCGCCCACATAAGCGTTACAAGATCGTCGGTTTCCGAAAGATTTATAATGTTATGGGTATAACCGGGAAGCATATGTACCGCTTCGATTTTCTCTCCCGAAACGTTAAAATTCAAAACCTCATCTGTACCTACTTTTCTTTGCTGAATAAGAGCTTTTCCTGAAACCACAATAAAAAATTCCCATTTACTGTTATGCCAATGTTGACCCTTTGTAATCCCAGGCTTTGAAATATTAACACTGAACTGACCGCATTTTTCGGTTTTCAAAAGCTCTGTAAAGCTCCCTCTCGCATCAACGTTCATTTTCAAAGGGAAAGAAGCCTTTTCTTTCGGCAAATAGGAAAGATACGTGGAATAAAGTTTTTTTGCAAAGCTTCCGTCGGGAATCTCAGGCATTGTCAAGGTCTGTGGTTGGTCTTTGAAGGATTGTAATAATTCTACAATTTCTCCCAAAGTAACCTTATGGGTAACGGGTGCGGCACAGAATTTTCCGTTTTCGCAAAGAACGGTGTAGGCGCCATCAAATTCACAACGATGTTCCTTTCCTTCCAATGCATCAAGCATTTCACAAACCAAGTCGTCAATATACAAAAGCTCAAGAAGAACGCTTGCATCATTCACCTGTATAGGAAGGTCGTTTGCTATATTATTACAAAAAGTGGCAACAGCACTGTTATAATTCGGTCTACACCATTTCCCGAAAAGATTAGGGAAACGGTACACAAGAACCTTCGCCCCTGTGTCAGAGCCGTATTCAAAAAACAAATCCTCGCCCGCTTTTTTACTTTTTCCGTATTCTCCGTCTGCATATCTTCCAACAAGTGTTGCCTGTATAGAGCTTGAAAGCACGACGGGACATTTATTTTTTTTCGCCTTCAAGGTATTAAGGAGCGTGGAAGCAAAGCCAAAATTTCCCTGCATAAATTCCGCAGGATCTTTCGGACGATTAACGCCGGCAAAATTGAAAACAAAATCCGCTTTTTCGCATCCTTCTTCAAGAATTGAAACATCAGAATCAATGTCGTATAGATATAGCTCCTCAATATTCAGCTTCGGTCTCGTTCTGTCTTTTCCTTCTTTTATATTGTTGAGAGCACAAACAAGATTTTTTCCCGCGAAGCCTGCGGCTCCCGTTATAAGTATTTTCATTGTCTCACCCAATTAAAACGATTTATTCTTTTCAAGCTCGTTTCTGATATATTCAAGCTCCATAAGCTTTGCTTTTACTTCTTCAACGTTCAAAAGTTTTGTGTTATGAGAATGGAATTCTACCAAAGGATTACGATTTACGTTTCCATCGCTGAAATACTTATCGTAGTTAAGTCCACGTTTATCGCTGGGGACTCGATAAAAATCTCCCAAGTCGATAGCATCAGCACATTCCTCATTGGTGAGCAAGGTTTCATATTTTTTCTCACCATGACGAATACCGATTATTTTTATTTTATTTTTATCTCCGCCAAAAAGCTCGCAAACCGCCTCTGCCTGAGTTTTAATAGTACATGCAGGGGCTTTCTGAACAAGGATATCACCGCTTACACCATGTTCAAACGCAAAAAGAACCAAATCCACCGCTTCATCAAGAGACATAATGAAGCGTGTCATTTCTGGGTCGGTTATTGTTATGGGAAGTCCGTTTCTAATTTGTTCAATCCAAAGCGGAATAACAGAACCACGGGAGCACATAACGTTTCCGTAACGTGTGCAACATATTTTCGTTTTCGCAGGATCAACACAGCGGGACTTGGAAACAACAACCTTTTCCATCATAGCTTTGCTTGTTCCCATAGCGTTAACGGGGTATGCAGCCTTATCCGTTGACAAACAAATAACCGCTTTTACGCCTTCATCTATTGCCGCTGTAAGCACGTTATCAGTACCCAAAACGTTTGTTTTTACCGCTTCTATGGGAAAAAATTCGCAAGAAGGAACTTGCTTCAATGCGGCGGCATGAAAAATATAATCCACACCGTACATAGCATTCTTTACAGATCCCAAGTCCCTTACGTCACCGATAAAAAATTCAATTTTGTCAGCAACGTCAGGCATTTTTGCCTGAAATTCATGACGCATATCATCCTGCTTTTTTTCGTCTCTTGAAAAGATTCGGATTTTTCCGATATCCGTTTTGAGAAATCTATTAAGAACAGCGTTGCCAAAAGACCCCGTTCCGCCTGTTATCATTAAAGTTTTATCGGTAAATAATCCCATATCGAAACTCCTTTACACAATATTGCCAGATTATTTTACAAATTCATCGCAAAACTCAACTGTGGAATATTTCTCCACAGATGTAAATGCCGCCTCAATAACGCTGAGAGTTCTGAGCATCTGAGGATGAGTTACAAGCTGTTCTGTTTTTCCTTCAATAGCATCGCAGAAATTTCTGTAATATTCATGAACGTCAGAAACAGGCTTGTCCAGTTCATATGTCTTCGTGGTTATTTCGTCTCTGGGTGCCATTGTCTTTGTAAGTCCCGCGGCAGTTTCAACAGGAATAACGTCGCTTTCATGCCATGCGGTACATTCAACTATTTTGCATTTTTCACGCCAATCTGTAATTATACCCGTTCCTTTTTTGCCCTGAATATAAAATCTTGGCATGGCGATAAAGTTGTAAGTTCCCACCTCTATGTATGCTCTCGCTCCGTTTTCAAAATGCAATGTAAGCTTGAAGCCGTCATCAACCTCATCATTTGTTATATTTGTAAATTCACAATATACGTATTTAAGCTTCGTATCGCAATAAAGCATCAATATCTGGTCGATAAGATGAATACCCCAATCGTAAAGCATCCCACCGCCATATTTTTTGATACCTCTCCAATCGCTTGGAATACCTCTCGAACCGTGAATTCTTGATTCAATATTGAACACTTCTCCCAAAGCGTTGGTTTTGAAAATCTCTCTCATCGCAAGATAGTCAACGTCCCACCTACGATTTTGATGGACGGAAAACTTCACACCATATTTTTCAGATGCGGCAATCATTCTTTTCAATGACTCAACGTCCAACGTTACAGGCTTTTCACAAATAACGTTTTTGCCTGCTTTCATACAAGCAACGGCAACTTCCTCGTGAACGTCGTTAGGAATGGCTATTGTAACAATATCAATTTCTTTATCTTCAAGAACTTCTTCCAAAGATAAATATGCTTTTATATTCCTTGATTCTGCAAGTTTGGTTCGTTCTTCCTTTATGTCATAAATACCAACAAGCTCCACAACGTCACTTTTTTGAGCGCGCTCAACGTGCCAACCGCCCATCCCGCCGTATCCAATAACGCAAAGCTTATGTTTCATAAAAATTTACCTTTAACGAAAGACGTCTTTCGTCCACTTCCTTATTCATATATTAAACGTATACTATTATGTAGAGTTTTTTCACTCAACCTTTTGTATTCTAACACGGCACATCACATTTGTCAACGATTTTGAAGAAATACGCAAATAAAAAATCCGCCCAAGAATTCCACAAAGAAACAAACATGGGCGAATTAAAAGGTTTCTGTATTATCTTCAAATATTGATAGACGGATTTATAAATTATCCTTTTCGTTTTCGGGTTCAAAATCTTCCTTACGGTCAAGCTTCATATTCAGAAGAACCATTCCCAAAGCACCGCCAAGAATAACAAGACAAGCTATCATAAAGGTATGAAGCTCAATGGGATTTGCGGTTTCTGTATGAGACGTCGTTTCTTCTGTTAGATGTTCCGTAATCATTCTTCCAGAAACCTCTTTGGAAGCATTTTGCGAATCAGCAAAACAAATGGCGTGGCTACAAACGCCAACAACAAAGACTAAAGCAAGCCAAAAGCAGACTTTTTTTATTGTATTGCGTTTATTCATTTAACCACACCCCCTACAATTTTTTTAAAAACTACGTCATTTTCGCTGTTAAACAGATTATACATTATATTTTTCCATTTGTCAATAGCAAATCCAAAAAAAATTCACATTTATCGTTATTTTTAAAAAAACATAAACTTATTGCTGTAATTCTGTCATTTCCGACAAAGTTAGTCCATGCAACGCCATATTTATAGAGGCAGCAAGAAGCTTTGATGCGTCTTTGATTATTCGCCCGCTTTCCTTGGGTGCAACATAAAAATTATTTTTTTCTTCCAAAAGTTCTACGTTTTCCGAAGATAAATCCCTTATCAACGTAAATGCATCTACAACGGTCGGTACTCCTATGGCAATAACGGGAACTCCTACAGTTTCCTCGTTAAGCTCCAATCGTCTGTTAGCAACTCCCGCCCCAGGCATTATTCCAGCATTGGATATTTGAACCGTTGAAGCAAGTCGGGAAAGCCTTCTCGAAGCAAGAGAATCAATTGCTATAACACATTTTGGCTTTATTTTTTCAACCAATGCAGAAATTATTTCTGCACTTTCTATCCCCGTATTTCCCATAACGTCCGTCTGAATAACAACAGTCTCTTTCAGATTCAGAGAACGGTATATATCTTCCTTCATTCTTTTTATATGTCTTGTTGCAATAACGGCAGATACAGTTTCGGGTCCGATTGCATCAGATACAATTTCCACGTTACCGATTCCTGCCACTAAAACGCAACCATCACCCGCAGGAATAAGCTCTTTGATAATTTCCGAAATCACAATAACCGCTTCCTCAAATTCAGAAGCAGATTTCAAATAAAGTTCCCCCACGTCTGCTGTAATATATACACCCGCTTTTTTTCCGCTTTCTTCCTCCCCTTTTCCCGCATACACATACGCTTTAGTTATTTCTACCCCAAAGGACGTATACGTTTCGACCTTGATTCCATCATCCTTTCCAGATTCCACGTGAAATTCATGAGTCTCAATAGCAAGGTCTGTCCTCGGAATCCATCCAACGTTCCAGTTTTTCAATTCGTTATCCATAAAACTCCTTTTTCTTGATTCAAATTGCACGCTTTTATTATCTGTAAACATTTCCGAAATAATACGAAAGAAAAAAATTAACTAATTTTTCCGCTTTTCAGTATTTTTTTTAGAAAAACCTATTGCAAAACGAAAAAATATATGCTATAATTCGTAGGAAACGGAAAAAGTTGTACAGGAGGAAGTAAAATGCCTAACATTAAGTCTGCGAAGAAAAGAGTAAAAGTTACAGCTACAAAGACTTTGAGAAATCAAATGATCAAGTCTGCCCTTAAGTCTTCCATTCGTAAGTACAAGGCTGCTGTTGCTGAAGGCAACAAGGATGCCGCTTTGGCTGCATACAAGGAAGCAGTTAAGAAGGTTGACAAGGCTGTTAACAAAGGTATTCTTCACAAGAACAATGCAGCAAGGAAAAAGAGTCGCTTCACAAAGCAGCTCAATGCTATGTAATTAAAAACGGAAGTTTTTAATTATCATCAGCCGATTAGACCAATCAAGTTTGTCACCTTGATTTGCTGCATCATAGTGTAATCGGTTAGTTAGTTTATCCTTTATCCCCCGTCTATTTAAAGACGGGGGATTGCATTAACCACTTAAAAGCCAAATTAAATCCATCTGCCTGCATAGTTAAATGGATATAAGCCAACGACCCATTAGCAAAATCATAGATTTTGAATGGGTGCCCCGTTGTCTTGATACTCGCTTCGCTCGTATTAACAAACCCCTCCTAAGGTTATACTAAATCACTCGCCTTTGCTCAAAAGGCGAGCGATAATATAGATAAAATTTCATACACGTCTCTGTACCTCAGCAGGATAGAGGGTCCGCCTCCTAAGCGGAACGCCCCCGGTTCGAATCCGGGCAGGGACGCCACAAAAAACGCCGAAAGCCTTGATTTTTCAAGGTTTTCGGCTTTACTTTTTTGTCGGGTGTCCTTGTTTGTTCTGCTCGGCTTCTTTACTGTGAGCAATCCTTTTTACTTAGGTTGCGGACTCCCTATCCCTTGAAAATCCTGCTAATCAAATTAGCAAGAAAACCTCGTTTTTGCTAATCAAAATCGACTTTCTGCTAATCGCTCGAAAATTCTTGCTAAAATCCTTGCTAATTGAAAAGTGTGCTTATAATAGTTCGACCTTGTTTTACCCCGTACCTTTTAATCCCTTTGTTATCTTGTGTTATGGCTTCACTTAACGCATATTTCACAGAAAGGCTTTCCTTATATATAATGAAAGTGTCAGGAGGTAATGGATATGAGAAACAAGAACTACTACATAAATCTGAATGACCGTGAATACTTGGCTGTTCTTTCCTCTTTAATGAACAAGAGAAACAAATTGATCCAAAGCGGCAAGTACACCGATGGAATTGACGACGTAATTATGAAGAT
>JAZOCZ010000256.1:0-2344 GCA_045596755.1 Eubacteriales bacterium
GGGCTTGACGGTGTGATAGGATAAATACCTGCAACTTCTGTAAACGCATAAGATACGTGAGCAGCAGCGGTATTACCGTCCATGGTTTGCTTGATTCTTGCCATTTGCTTTTTCCTCCTTAGAGTTATATTGATAAATATAGCAATTTATTTTACCACCGTAAATAATAACACTTTTAATGCAAGATGTAAACATCTAAAGGCGAAAAAAGTTTGTCAAATATGGATTTTTATTCATTGTTTTTTTGTGTAATTTGTTAAAATTTTATCATTTTTGCAATTTATTGCAATATTATTGTATTTTCTTCGAGTTTGTTTTATAATATTCATCAAACTTACGGTTAAGGAGGAATATTTATGTTCTGTCCCAAATGTGGAGGTACCATACCTCCTTCGGAAAGCGAAAATCTGGTTTGCCCTTCCTGCGGTTGGCAGCTGAGCGACGGTTTTTTGGCGCACCTTTCCAAACCCAATGAAGACATCACAACGCAAACCGCCGAAAAAGAAAAGAAGCAAAAGAAACACGGTAACAAGAAAAACTCCCGTCTGAAAATAACAGCAATTGTTCTTGTCTGCGCTGTGCTTATTTCCGGCATTGCTTCCATAATATATTACAACTCCGCCTCATATAAAGTAAAAAAGGCAACCGATTTAATTATGAACGGAGAGTTGGATGATGGTCTTGCTGTTATCAACAATGTCTACACACCTCAGGCAACTATAACCAAAAAATATGTTGAGCAGGTAGACAGAGCAAAGGAAGATTTTCTTGCTGTAAGAGTCAAAGGCAACGAAGAGAACACACGACAAAAATATGAAACTCTTGTAACAAACTTTTCCAAATTCAAGGAGGAAAACCCAAGCGAAATTTACCATATGCCCGAAGGAATAAAAAAGAAGTATGACTGTATTGACAGCGCTTTAACATTTATAAGCAAATATATTTCTTTCGGTTCTCCTTCTCAGCTTGATGTGTTCGCCTGCCTGTACGATGTTCAGCTTGTAATGCTCAATGAAGTTGAACGAAAAAGAAGTTCTAAAACCGGGTCAACTTACAACCTTGGTGTTTTCCAGGAAAGAATCAACACTTCAAAAGATGCTTTGAAGATATTGGAAAGCTTTGAAGAAAATGATTACCGAATCGAGATTACGGATTCTGCCGTTATATCAAACTGTATAACTTCATCTGAAAACAATAAGCACTATGTACGCGTCGGTCTCGGTAGTACTCTTAGAACTTTGAGTTATGAGTGTTCCGATGAAATCGAGAAATCTCAGGAAAACATCGACGAAACTTTAGAAGAGCATAAAGAATTCAATATGGACTCTCAGCTTTTCCTTATCAGTGGAAACGACCCGACTTACACTTCCTATGTCGGAGCGGATTTTAATCGTATCACAACAGATACCCAAATTTATGAAAATCAAAACAAAATCATTGAAAAAGCGGAAGTGCAAGTTTTCTACGCTTTGATCAGAGGTTAAGTCAGAAAAGCCAACTTCACCGCAACATTTCTCCTCTGACTCTGTTTTTTCTTCATTTTCTTGCAATCGTTCCCCTTGACACTTACAACTATTTATGATATCTTTACTTATAATGTAATATGGAACGGCGATGACGAAGACAGTAGGCACTGTGCGAAGCCTTAGCGAATCAGGGACGGTGGAAGCCTGATGCGATGTACACTTTGCTGAAAATCACTTCTGAGCTTCGGGCTGAAATCAGTAAGCCCTGACGGTTGTCCCCCGTTAAAAGGAACGCATATTATAGTATGTTGAATAGGTGGTTGCGAGTTTTCTCGTCCTGTTTCACACGGGACGGGTTTTTTATTTGTTCCTATTCAAAAAGGAGTGTATTGAATGTATAAGAAAGTTCCCGCCAATATGAACTTCGTTGAACGTGAAAAGTCAATTGAAAAGTTCTGGGCAGAAAACAAGATCTTCGAAAAGACTTGTGAAAAGAAGGGTCCGTCCTACGTTTTCTATGACGGTCCGCCGACAGCTAACGGCAAGCCTCATATCGGTCACGTGCTCACACGTGTTATCAAGGATATGATCCCCCGTTACCGCACAATGAAGGGTTACCAGGTACCCCGTAAGGCAGGTTGGGACACACACGGTCTTCCTGTTGAGCTTGAAGTTGAAAAGCTTCTCGGTCTTGACGGTAAAGAGCAGATTGAAGAATACGGTCTTGAGCCGTTCATCGAAAAGTGTAAGGAAAGCGTCTGGAAGTACAAGGGAATGTGGGAAGACTTCTCATTCACAGTCGGCTTCTGGGCTGATATGAACGACCCGTATGTTACTTACCACAACACATTTATCGAATCAGAGTGGTGGGCACTCAA
>JAZOCZ010000257.1:0-1921 GCA_045596755.1 Eubacteriales bacterium
AATGCTGCCAATAAAAGAAATTATAGAACGTTTTCATCAGGCTCAACTTGAAAAAGCAAAGTATGAATCAGCCAAAGCGAAATTTGAGAAAAAAGATGGAAAAACTCGGCAAAAAACATAAAAATGAGCAAATTTAATCCAAAATTATTTTGAAGCGGGTTAAAGCGCTGGGGACTGCTATGCGTCCCGCACATCAAACATCATCCCGCAACAGCGGGCTGTGAGGGGTTTCGAAGCGGTTTTTGAGCAAAAAATCAAAGGGGACTTTTTCAGACACCTGTCCCCTTTTTGGAACCCTATGTTTTAAGGCAAAATAGAGGCATTTATGGCTCAAAAAACACAGAAATGATAACTAATTTCTTTCTATGAAAAAGCTCTGGACTTTTGAAAAGTTTGTGATATGCTTGGTGTTGCAAAATACAGGAAAGGAGTTTTAAGATGTCAAAAAGGCGTCCTGATGGCGATGGACTTATACGAAAAAGAAATGACGGAAGATGGGAAGGGCGAATTGTTGTTGGACACAAATCAGACAGAAAACCTATCTATCGTTCTGTGTTCGCAAAAACACAAAAGGAGTTAATGCCAAAACTAAACACACTGAAAGAAAAATATTCTTCGGTGGAATTAACAGAGCAAAGCAGAATAACACTTGAAGAATGGCTTGATAAATGGATAAACGAAATCAAAGCTCCGTTGATTCGTGCAACCACGTTGAAAAAGTATAAAAAAGATATTGAAAATCACATAAAGCCGTATCTTGGAAAGAAACTGATTACGTCAATAAAAATTTCTGACATTCAGAAACTATATAACAATCTGAAAAGCAATGGACGAAAAATAGGTTGTGAAAAGTTTGGAAACGGCTTATCAAATGCAATGATAAGAAACGTTCATCTTGTGCTTCATCAAGCGTTTGACAGTGCAGTAAAAGAAGGAATAATACCGTCAAATCCCACCGACAACACAACACTTCCTGAAATCATTAAAACTGAAAAGACGGTGTTGCTGTCATCACAAATTGAAACGTTTCTGAAATCAATAGAAGACGAAACTGAATGGCACGACTTCTTCTTGGTGGAGTTAATGACGGGATTGAGGCGTGGTGAAATATGCGGACTAAAATATTCTGACTTCGATGAAGTGAAAGGTACGCTCCACGTCAGACGAACCATAAGATATTCAAAAGGCGAGTTAATCGTTGGAGAAACAAAAACAAATGAAGGAAACAGAATAATTGTGCTCCCTTCAAGTGTAGCTGAATTATTAAAAGAACGAAAGGAAAACGCTATTACAGAATGGATATTTGCAAAACGTCATTACCCCGAACATCCAATCTCGCCACAAACAGCATATACAAAATTGAAAAACGTGCTTAAAAAAACAGGGCTTCCCAATATGAGATTCCATGACCTTCGGCATACCTTTGCAACACATGCTGCATCAAGTGGAATTGATCCTAAAACCTTATCGAACATACTCGGACATACGAAAGCAAGCTTCACTCTTGACACATACACTCACGTAACAACTGATATGCAAAGACAGGCGTCAAGAATTGCTGAAAAATATATCACCGACATCTTTGGGAAGGAGTTAAAACCTTGGCAAGAAGACGAAAGCACGGAACAGGCACAATAAGAAAACGTAGTGACGGAAGATGGGAAGGACGAATTGTCATTGGGTACAATGATAAAGGGTTACCAAAAACAAAAAACGTTCTTGCAAAGACCAAAGCGGAATGCTCTGAAAAACTTGAAAATCTGAAAGAAAGCATAAACGCCAAACCTAAAAACAATAGTTCAGATATGTCATTCGGTGCATGGATGGATTTCTGGTATCAGAATTACTGCAAGCCAAAACTGAAGCCATACACTCAGGCAACATACGAGCAGAGGATTTACAAACAGATTATACCTAAAAT
>JAZOCZ010000258.1:0-5635 GCA_045596755.1 Eubacteriales bacterium
TGCTTATAAAGTTGACTTTTATGATGCTATGCGTTATCTTCACCATCGAAAAAACGAAAATGTATTTGTAATGTGGGACATACGACCGTCTAAAATAATTTATCCTGAAGCTTGGTGGGAGAAATCTATTTATACACCACCTTGTGAACTTGTTTTGAAATCAGATGAGGTAATTTCTATAACACCCAAAGAGCTTTGTGAGGTGTTAATTCATGATCACCACATTGAAACGCATCGTATAGGAGATATATGTCAGTATTTCCTGAGAGAAGACGTATATGTATT
This sequence comes from Eubacteriales bacterium, assembly GCA_045596755.1. Lineage (GTDB taxonomy): Bacteria > Bacillota > Clostridia > Oscillospirales > CAG-382 > SIG653. The sequence continues at coordinate 286 of JAZOCZ010000258.1, forward strand.
TGATGAAACGTTTGCATGGTATATTGCATTGACACATACCGAACTTGCCCCAGATAATAACAATCGACTGTGCTTATCTAATATCCAGGATATAAAAACAATTTGCTGATTGATAAAACCAATAGGACTGTTTCAGAGGTGACGGACCAAGTGTTTGCATATATTCAAAAGCAAATATGTGAAAATAAATAATGAGGTTGAGTAAATATGAAAAACTACACAGAAGCTGATTATAAAATTGCACATAAGTTTTGTTTCAGAAATAGTGAAAGGCTTAAAAACGACAAAGTTTGCGGATGCTTTTATTGTCTTTCTGTTTTTTCTCCAAAAGAAATAAAGAATTGCTTAAAAGAAAAAAGACCAATTGAAAAGTCGAATTTTTCAAACGGTGATGTAGTAGTGAAAGATTGGGAATATAGCGAAGAACAGACTGCTTTATGCCCTTTTTGTGAAATTGATTCAGTAATCGGAGAAAGCTGTGGCTATCCCATAACAAGAGAATTTCTTTCTGGAATGAATGAATATTGGTTCGGTGTACAAAAATCATAACTTCCTAAAACAAAGAGTTAAAATTATTTAATGACAAAATTCATTATCAGAGCGGGTAAGTATGTTTGGAAACGTATCAAATTAGAAGGCGAAGGAAATGCGGCAACAATTTATTGCAAAGTGCGCGAACACAGAAACAGAATGCTATAAACAAATACAAAAAATGACACAAAAATTTCCTTTTATATTGCGTTTACACACAGTTTCTGAATTGGGACGGAAATGTTCCCAAAACAGAATGTGCTATTCTTATTCCGAGTTATAGAATGTCTTTTTTTGAGTATTTCCAAAAAGTTAAAACTGCCGACAATACGGTAATGATGATTCCTAAAAGTATATATTTAACCTCTAAACTGTGGTTTGTCAGTATGCTTCCGCTATCTGTGTATGCGTATGGAGTGAAGTATTTTAAAAATTTAATATCGGGTGTTATGTTGGAAATAATGTTCAAAAAATAAAACAACACAGTTATTCCTATACCGATTCCCATACCGCCTTTTTTCAAAAACGTTGATAGGAAGAAAGAAATGCTGAATATTTCAACTTGAAGAATTAAAAATGACAGTAATATGAGGAGATGATCAGAGGATATCTTTTCTCCAATGATAAGAGTTGAAATAAAACAAGATGCAAACACTATAAGATTCATAATCAGTATCTGAAAGAGGGAAGCGAGAAACTTTGATAAAACAATTTCCCATCTTTTTATAGGATGCGTAAGTAGAAATTCAGAAGTTCTGTCGCGTTCTTCCTTGGATAAGACAGAGATTCCAAGCAGCGCAGCAAAGAAAGCACTTCCAAGTCCTAAAGTGTTGCCGCATTCTATACCGAAATACCCCGAAAAATCGCCAAAATTTATCTGACTCATTCCGAAGGCATCCGAAAATGCACCCATGTTTGCAAACATATCGGATAATTCGTCCATCTCGGATGCCATTTCGGGATAAATAATGATACAAATTGAAAGCATAAAGGAAATTACGACCGACCATATTAAAAGCGACGTTTTATTTTGTTTCAGTTCGTGGAAAAATAATGTCATTCGTTTGTCCCCCTTTCATAAAAATGCATAAATACCTCATCGAGAGTAGGGTCTGATATGGTTATGTCTTTAAACTCAAATTCTGTAAGTTCTTTTAAAAGTTCTTTTGCGTTTCCTTGAAATAAAAAGTTCGCAACGTTGTTTTGTATGGAAAGATTTTTTGCGTTCCTGATGTTGAATGAATCATTTACCCCCTTGAGAGAGACTTTTTTCATTCCCGTATAACTTAATTTGTCAACGCTGTCGGATGCAATTATTTTTCCTTCTTTGATTATGGAAGCGTTTTTACAGTATTTTTCTATCTCCCACAATACGTGCGATGAAAGAAATACCGTAGACCCGCTTTCATTTTTCTCTTTCAGTATGGAATAAAATTCCTTTTGTATCAATGGGTCAAGTCCGCTTGTGGGTTCATCAAAAATGTAAAGTTTTGGGTTGTGCTGGAATGCACATACTATCCCGACCTTTTTTCTGTTTCCGAAGGAAAGTTCTTCGACTTTTTTAGAGGGGTCAAGGTCCAATCTCTCACAAAGTTTTTTTGCTTCATTGGAACAATCCTTTTTTCTTATGGATGCAGAAAGGGATATTACGTCTTTAACTTTCATACCGCGGTAAAAAGAAATTTCCGAAGGAAGATATCCGATGCCTGATAGAATTTCGGTTCTGTACGCTTTGATGTCTTTCCCAAAAATCAAAGCGTTCCCTGAACTTGGAGATATAAGTCCTAAAAGAGTTCGTATAGTAGTGCTTTTTCCTGCTCCGTTAGGGCCGATAAAGCCGTAAAAATCGCCCTCTTTTACGCTTAATGAAACGTTGGTGATTCCTCTGTTTTTTCCATAGTGTTTTGTCAGTTTATTTGTTTCTATAACGTTCATTTAAGCCCTCCCTGAAAGGTTACCCAATGATTTCTTTTATCTCATCAAAAAATTTTATGGTTTCTTCTTCAGTTTTAAGATTGAAAATTATTTTTCCGCTTTCTGTTGTAACCACGATACATCCGTCACAACTTGTATACGTATACCTTGTATGCGTTCCGAATTCCTTGTTTTTGAAATAACCAATCAGGAGACGGTGAGAAGCAAACCCCGAAATTCTCTGTCCGTCTATTTCATTTCTGTATTCAACGTTTTCTATTTCTTCAAATTCAATTTTCAGGTCTGACCAATAATCTGCTTCTATTTCAATCGATTCGTTGCTCTTATATATTTTTATTTCGCCCGTGAACATTAAAACTGCGCAAAGTGCCAATATAATTGTGACGGAAATTATAGCAGGTATGGTAACCTTTTTTGAAATATTCAGTTTTGTATTTTCAATCCACGTTCCTTCCTTTACCTGTTTTTTATAATAGAGAAAAGAATACAAAACGGGAAGCATTGAGAAAATCAGAACCAAAACAAGAATTGAGATTATCACCGCGGATGATTTCAAAAGAGCGGACAGCGCAAAAAGTACACCGCAAATAACCCATGCTTTTCCGCCGAAACGATGGGTTGCCACCCAATTTTCTTCGTTTGCCAAAGTCCATTTTATTTTGATTCCTATTGTTCTGTTGGGGGTGCATTTGGGAAGATAATTTCCAATCAGAATAAAGACTATACCGAGAATAATCGGCATGAGAACGAAAAAGTCCAAATCTTTTCCCATTATTACAGCCCAAATAGAAATAGATGAAAAGATTGAAATAAAAGGGCATATCCACAAAACCATATTAAGAACCTTTGGATTTTGATTTTGTTTGTTGTCCTTTATTGTGACTATGGTACATATAATATTCAACAAAAAAAGGAAAAGGGGCAGGATCGCCGCAACTAAAGCAGGGGATTTCCACATTTCATTCCCTAAGCTTTCGGTTATTGAATCATCATAGAGGTATAAAGTTAAAAGACCGATGAGCGACGGAATAAGGGTGATTAGTGAAGCAATAATCGCTTTCTTTTTCAGTTTCATTTTTGTAAATCTCCTTTCGATTCTGTGATGTTTTCTTCACCGTTTTTGAATGAAGATATCCATATCATTATTTCTTCAAGAACGGAGGCGTTCAGAGTGTAATAAATAAATTTTCCCTCTCTTGTGTCTCTTATAAGGTCAGCTTCCTTTAAAACGGATAAATGCCTTGAAATCGAAGCAAACGTTACGTCAAAATGCTCCGTTATTTCTCCCGCAGATAGTCTTCCGTTTTTCAACATATTAAGTATTTCCCGCCTTATTGGGTCTGATAACGCTTTAAGCGTGTTTTGTAAACTCACTTTTTACCTCCTTTATTTACTAAAGCATTTTTCGCTCGTTTAACATTTAACCTAATTGTTAAATGTAGTATATCATGCAACTTTAAATTTGTCAATACTTTTTTAAAAAAACTCTTGACAAATATTGACTGATATGTTAGAATACTTTTGACGAATGGATTAGACGAAATTTAAAAACAGGATGAATTGCTTATAAAATAAGCTGTCAAACTGTTTGCGGTAAAATTTAAAAATGGTAAAAAGGGCATTTTATGGGAATTTTAAGAGCATATCTTCCTGAAAAGTTTGAACCTTATTTCAAAATGCGAAGAACTATAACGTTATTTGTTTTAGTTCTGGTTGTAATTCCTTCTATTTTTTGGAGAGAAGATTCATTGGGTGATTATGAACTTATGAATGAAAGTGACGTTTCTGCTTTGGAACGCTCTCTTGAGTATTTCTCGCCCGAAGATATATCTATGGAAAACTGTATTTATAACGTTTCGGGCGAAGAATATTTATCGTTCATAAAGGATGACGTTTATATATCTATTTATCCTGTCACAAATGGAGGAGAGTTTTCTTACGAAGAAGAATATTCAAGGAGTTTTGATAACGTAATCGATATGCTTGTCGGAAATATTGAGTATACGAATTCGGTTACTGTCAAATCGGAATATTGGAGTATTACTGCTTATGAGGTGACGGAGAAAAAGCATTCATACGCCATAAAGGATTATTTTTACGAAATTTTTAATATTCCAACATATGCATAAAAGATTAAGGAGTGAAACGATGAAAGAAAAAAGTTTTGAAAGAACGCCGAAAGTATTTGAAAGCGAATACAGATTTTGCCTTATTTTATGGGAAAATGAGCCTTTGAAGGCAGCCGAACTTGCTAAAATCTGCAAGGAAAAACTCGAATGGTCAAGGACTACAACTTATACTGTTATAAAACGTCTTGGTGAAAGAGGTATTCTTGAAACCAAGGATTCTGTAGTTCGTTCTCTCGTGTCAAAAGAGGAGGTTCAACTCTCTGATTTTGATGAGCTTATGGAAAAACGTTTTGAGGGTTCTTTGCCTGCATTTATTGCTGCTTTTGCAAAGCATCAGAAACTTTCCAAAAATGACATTGAGGAAATACAAAAGATAATAAACAAAGCAGGAGAATAAATACCTATGAGAGAAATTTTTGCGTTAGTACTTGAAAACAGTTTACTCGCTTGTTTTCTCATTTTTGCGGTATTGATTGTCCGTTTCGCTTTTACGAAGAAAATTCCAAAGTGGATAATTTGTATTCTTTGGGTTTTGGTCGGAATCAGACTTCTTATGCCATTCACTGTGGAAAGTCCTTTTGCTCTTGTGCCAAGTATTGACGTCAACTTTGCAGAAGAAATGGAATCCGAAGAGAGCATAGAAACGTCTGGAAGCGTAGAAACGTCTGAAAGCGCGGAAACGTCCGAAAGCGTAGAAACGTCTGAAAAAAACGAATCCTCAAAAGATACAAATATTATATTGAAACCCGATATAT
>JAZOCZ010000259.1:0-1503 GCA_045596755.1 Eubacteriales bacterium
GGTAAAAAGAAAATGCGCTCCCTCGGAAGTGTTGAAGTTTCCAAAGAAGCGTTTATGGCTGTTCTTAAGCTGGATGATGACTAAAAAAGAGTTTTCTGTTTACGTTCATATTCCCTTCTGCGTATCAAAATGTGCGTACTGTGCATTTTACTCGGAAAAATATGTAGAAAGTGAAGCGAGAAGATACGTTGATGCTTTGAAAAAAGCAATAACGTATTTTTCGGCATCACATAAAACGATGGAAAGAACCGTAAAGACTATATATTTCGGTGGAGGTACGCCTACGGTTATCGGAGCAGAATTACTTTGTGAAATTCTTTCACATATAAAAACATCCTTTATTTTATCAGATGACTGCGAGATCACCTTCGAAGCAAATCCGAAAACGGTGAATTTCAACGATGCCATAAAACTAAAAAACGCAGGTTTCAACAGAGTTTCTCTTGGTATTCAGACGACAAGCAACGAAAGGCTCAAACTTTTGGGGCGGATTCACACATGGGAAGATGCGGTTTTAGCATACAATGATCTGAAAGAAGCAGGTTTCTCAAACGTTTCTGTAGATTTAATGTATGCATTACCAGACGAAAAGTATGAGGAAGTTCTGGAAGATATAAAAAGCATTTCTGCCCTTGACCCTTCGCATATTTCTGCATATGCATTATCATTAGAGGAAGGAACTCCACTATTCAAATCCAGAAAAAATTACGTTTTCCCTGATGACGACAAACAGGTTTTAATGTACTTGGCAATATGTGATGGCCTTTCAAATCTTGGATATACTCACTATGAAATATCCAATTTTGCGAAACCTTCCATGGAATCCCGTCATAATCAAGGATATTGGGTAAGAAGGGATTACATAGGATTTGGTTCGGGTTCACATTCTCTTTGGGAGAATAAACGTTTCTACTCAATTTCAAACAAAGCTGAATTTATCAATCTTATTGAAAATTCAAAGTTTGAAACTGCACTTGGAATCGATAACGTTGAAACAATATCAGGAAATGATATACTTGAAGAAGAAATAATGCTGGCTTTGAGAACTTCCATAGGCGTTAAACTGAAAAAAATCTCCCCCACATTGGACAGATTTATCAAAGAAGGACTCGCAACATTCAAAGACGGTTTCTTTTCTCTGACAGATAAAGGGTTCTTCGTTTCAAATTCCATTATTTATTACGTTTGCAAGGAGCTTATATATGATGCACAATGAATATACAAAAGATGATATTCCAAAAATTTGCGCAAACTGTCAGTTTTCAACTGAAATTTCAGGAATGGAATATTTTATATGCGAAAAAAAAGGAGTTGTCGAACCTACCGACAACTGCAAAAAATACAAATTTGATATTTTCAAATATAAGCCACATAAGTAAAGTAAATAGTTTAATGATAGTTTAATGGCTGTTCTCAAAAAGAGACAGCCATTTTATATATCAGAAATTATATTTTTACTGTAAGCTTCTATGATTAGTGAAGTTTGGGCAACGCCCAAGTGAA
>JAZOCZ010000260.1:0-2702 GCA_045596755.1 Eubacteriales bacterium
AAATCAGGCTTTTTAACTTTAAATTTCATTAAAAATCAATTATTCTAAAACGATTCATTTCTTCTATATACTCTTCCTTGGCGTTTTCATGAATCCATAAAAGAGCACAATTTGGTACAAGGCCTCTATCCGCCGCCAGGGCTTTGATCTGCTCCTCTGTAACGTATGCCAGAAGCACACCTTCTACCTCTTCGCAAGCAACACCAAAACTCCCGTAATAACCGATTTCTTCTTCCAACGTGAAGCATGGAGAATACCCAACACGTGTGTCAAGACAAACGTAATAATATGCTCCGTCGTACTGTGGATCGTCAAAATACTCATTAATCGACTCATGGTAGCGAAACCAGCCGAATTCCACAAAGTTATCTGTTATAAAGGACGGTATTATTGACTTTCCATAAAGTATTAAAGCATCTTCAGGGGGATTAAAGCTCAATTCTTCCGCAGGACCTAAGGGGATATATCCCTCATAGCTTCTTTCCCAAAGTTCTTTGTTCACGGTTCTGTCTGCCAAAAACACATAATAGCTTTTAGAAACGTTTTTTCTGAACGATTCAAGGGTTTCTTCCGTCGCATATGTGACGAAAAGGTTTTCCCCTAACATTTCAACCTTAAGCCCTTGCTCTGCTATAATTTCTTCCGTATTGTCCTTTACGTCTATATAACGCTCCCTTCGAAAATCCATACAAACGTAATAATACACATCCTCGTTTGCGGGATCTTCGAATAAATCCTTAAAGTTGTTGGTATAGCAAAAATCTCTGCTCGCTCCGAAAACGAGTTTCAGCGGGAAATCGTCACCATAAATTATTACCGCATCGTCACCTGGATATATTTCAGAATCTTTATACGGAATAATTTCCTCGGTTTTGGGTTCTTCCGAACTTTGTTCTTCCTCTGAAACGATTTCCGACGATTCTTCACTCGTTTCGCTTACAGCCTCCAGAATCTGATCCTTTGATACGCTTTCTTGTGAACCGCTTTGCTCCTCATCAACACCGCAGGAAGCAAGCAAAACAGATAAAAGAACGAATAAAACAAATATTTTCTTTAACAAATCAACCCCTCCTAACTAAACAGTATCGCAAAAACGTCATTCAGTAGTGACGAACTTCTTCTCATATTCTTCTCGTGCGTTTTCATGAAGAAAACGTACTATGCTGTTAGGAGCTAATCCCCTATCGTCAGCTAACGCTTTGATCTGTTCTTCCGTAACGTATGCGAAATATACAACGTACACGGAATATACGTTTTCTATCGCTTCGCAAGCAACTCCAAAGCTTCCATAATAGGCAATTATTTCTTCTTGCAAAAATTGAGGGAAATTTGAGATTCTCGTATCAAAGCAAACGAAATAATATGCTCCGTCATACGCGGGATCGTCAAAATACTCGTTCAACGTTTCGGGATAGTCAAGTCCGCCAAACCTTACAACGTCAGGAGGTACATAGCCCGTAAGTTTTTCCTCTCCATAAATTATCATAGCATTCTCTGGAGGATTAAAGCTCAATTCTTCCGTCGACCCAAAGGGGATATATCCCTCATAGCTTTTATCCCAAAGCTCTTTAGTTAATGTTCTGTCTGCCAAATATACACAATAATCCTCGGAGATATTTTCCCTGAGATGTTCAAGAGCTCCTTCCGTAGCGTATGTCACGAAAAGTTTTTCCCCAATTTCTTCAACTTTAAGTCCATACCCTTCAACAAGTTCTTCTGTTTTATCCCTTATGTCTATATAATGGGGTGTACGCATATCTATACACACATAATAATAGGCATTCTCATATGCAGGGTCATCAAATAGATCCTTCAAATTGTTTGTATACCGAAAGTTTTTAGACGATCCAACCCTATAAGGAATACGTTTCAGAGGAAAATCGTCGCCGTAAATTATCAATGCATCGTCACCAGGATATATTTCGGAATTTTTATAAGGAATATCCCCCTCGTGTTTGGATTCCTCCTTGCTTGATTCATCTTCCGAAACGTTTTCAGAAATTTCTTTCGAGATTGATTCATCTTCTGAAACTATTTCTGATGCTTCCTCTGAGATTGATTCATCAGTTGATACTTTTTCAGACGATTCCTCGCTTGTAACCGCTTCCGAATTTTGGTTTATCGATGCATTTGCTTCGCTTTGTTTGTTATCAGCACCGCACGAAGCCAGCAAAACAACAGAAATAATAAGCAATACGAACAATAAAATCTTGCTGGTTTTCATTACAAATCCCTCCTTTGCTTTATGCTTTTACTCCTTTGATGTCCATTCTTCTATAAAATTTTCAGCCACGCAGCTTAATCTGATTCCAAGCCCCAATCCTTCTCCGCGTTCATCAATTTCTTTTTCAAGAGAAGAAATCTGTCCCCATGTAACGAACGATATAAAAACTCCGTCATCTACTTTCCCCGTTTTTATTCCAACCGTCTCAAAAATGTTAACAAGCGTATCTTCGGAATACGTCTTGGAGCTTCTCGCATCAATACAAACGTAATAATAAATTTTACGTTGTGCCTCCTCTTGTTGATTCCCCTCTGTGATCTCACTTCCGGAGGAAAACACCATCAAATTTACAACTCCTGAAAACTTTTCGAAATCCTCGTCCTTTAAAACGGTGTTTTTTCCGTAAATAACTTTTATTTTTCCTGATACTCCCTGTGGAAAGAAAGCTTCATTTCCAAAATCTATTGGGGGTTTAGAT
>JAZOCZ010000261.1:0-4962 GCA_045596755.1 Eubacteriales bacterium
TCACCCGTGAACACGTTGAAATTCTTTTCGGCAAGGGCTATGAGCTTACGAAAATAAAGGATTTATCTCAACCTGGTCAATACGCCTGCAAAGAACAGCTCACCATCGTTGGCCCTTCCATGAGAGCTATTGAGGGTGTCAGAGTTCTTGGTCCTGAAAGAAAAAAATCCCAAGTTGAAATTTCAAGAACTGACAGCTTTGTGCTTAAAGTAAAGCCCCAAGTCAGAGAATCAGGCGATATCGCAGGCTCTTCCCCTGTTACGATTATCGGCCCTAAAGGTATAGTTACTCTTAACGAAGGCTGTATAATCGCAAACAGACACATCCACATGAGCGAAGAAGAAGGCAAGGCTTTCGGTGTTGTTGATAACGAATACGTTGACGTGCTTATGGAAGGCGAAAGAAAAAGTATGTTCTACGACGTTCAAATCCGCGTTCATAAGGATTTCAGACTTGAAATGCATATCGACACAGACGATGCAAACGCCGCAGGAGTTGGCAACGGCTTCAAAGCAAAGTTGATAAAGAGATAATTATTTCGTTGAAAAACACCTTGGAAACGCAATGTTTTCAAGGTGTTTTTATGTTTTATAGCTATAAACGAGCCGAGCAAGGTTTAATCCTGCTCAGCGCGTTTATATTTTATCATTATCTTTTATTATTTACTTATATTTCCGTCAGTACAGTAGCTTGTATTAGTTATACTTAACTGTTGCAGTACAATTAGTAAACGCATTTGAATACACATTGTTTTGTGCTTCGGAATTGATAGTAATGCTTGTAAGGTTATCACATCCGTAAAATGCGTAGGCTGAAATACCTGTCGCATTCGTTATTATTACAGTTCTCAACGAGGAAGGAATGTAATACACGCGATAATACTTAGACTCGCTAAATACATCGGTATGAGAAGATTGTCCTTGATACACCAAATTCGTTCCGTTCGAAGTGTTTGATTGTTTTCTTGAGCCAAAGATATAACCAAACAATTGATCGTCCGAAAACTCACTGTCTATAGGGCTATAACTAATTACCGAGCTACTTGATCCAACAAATGGTAACGTAATACTTACAAGGTTATTGCAACCGCAAAACGCACTCTCACCAATGGACGTAACAGAGTTGGGAATCGTTATATTTGCAAGACCTGTGCAATCATAAAACGCATTTCTGCCAATGGACGTTACAGAGTTGGGAATCGTTATATTTGCAAGACCTGTGCAATAACAAAACGCCTTATCACCAATGGACGTTACAGAGTCAGGAATTGTTATGTTTACAAGCTTACTGCAATTGTAGAAAGCTCCTTCTCCAATAGACGTAACAGAGTCGGGAATCGTTATATTTTCAAGACTCGTGCAACCGCTAAATGCGTAGTCATCAATAACCTTTACACTATCACCAATTATTGCGCTTTTAAGGTTTGTACAACTTCTGAACGCTGACCAATCAATAGACGTAACAGAATCAGGAATTATTACGCTTTCAAGGCTTGTGCAACACCAAAGTCCACTAACGTACGTTACCCCGTCAGGAATAACTAAATCCACAACTAATTCACCGTTAAGATATAGGTTTTCTGCATGATATAAAGGGTTTGATCCCAACGTTTTAAAGTAGATGTTTACCCACGATTTCATGTCGGTTATATTTACTCTTTCAAGGTTTTTGCAATCACTAAACGCAACAGCGCCAACAGACGTTACACTTTTCGGAATCGTTACACTTTTAATACTTGTGCAACCATCGAAAGCATAGCTTCCAATAGACTTTAAGCCATTAGGAATAACCAAATCTACAACTAATTCACCGTTAAGATAGAGATTTCCTGCATAACATAAAGGATTTGAATCATACTCGCCAAAGTTAATACCGCACCACGATTTTATGTTAGTTATATTCACGCTTTTAATACTTTCACATCCACTGAACGCATAATTACCAACAGACGTTACGTTATTGGTGATCGTTATATTTATAAGGCTTGAACAATTATAGAAAGCTCGTTCACCAATAGCTGATTTTCCCGTAATAATAACAGATTTTAAGGTTGAAGGTACATACGATTGGTTATTAGTGTAGGAAGATGCGCCAAAAATATAACCAAAGTGAGTATTGCTTGTTCCGTCTTTGGTTGCACCGACAAAAGGCAAAGTTATACTTTCAAGGATTTTACATCCATAGAACGCATTTTTACCAATGGATGTGACAGAGTCAGGAATCGTTATGTTTACAAAATTTCTACAATTGTAGAAAGCTCCTTCACCAATGGACGTGACAGAGTCGGGAATCGTTATATTGGCAAGGCTTGTGCAATCGCCAAATACGTAATAACCAATAGACTTCACACCTTTACTCAAGGTTACACTCTTAAGATTTGTGCAATATCTAAACGTTGAACTGTCAATAGATGTTACACTATCAGGGATTATTACACTTTCAATGCTTTTACATCCACCAAATGCAGCTGCTCCCATAGAAGTAACACCATCTGGAATAACTAAATCCACAACCAATTCACCGTTAAGATATAGGTCACCTGAAAAATATATAGGATTCGAACCGAAATATTTAAAGTTAATACCGCACCACGATTTTATGTCGGTTATATTTACTCTTTCAATGCTCGTACAATAATAGAAGGCATAATCACCGATAGACGTTACATTTTTCCCAAACGTTACGCTTTTAAGGTTTTCACAATCTTTGAACACATCATCGCCTATGCTCGTAACAACATCAGGAATAATGACTTCGGTTGCACTACTATCCTTAAAACCTATTATTTCACAAGTTGTTGCAGTGGAAATAAATTCGAACATTTGCATTTCTTCAGCAATTTCAACTTTGCCAACCACGTCTTTATCTATGGTAAATGTATATTTTTCAGAAGTTGACAAAAGTGTATCACCCGAATACCACCCTGCAAAGCGGTATCCAAGCTTTATAACGTTAGCTGTAACGGTAATTGTTTTTCCATGAATATGGTTTCCACCATTTGTTATCTGCAAAGCTGATTCATCAGCCGACGTAACGCTGTAGGTTTTTTCTACAGGATAAAGATTATACGTTTCAAGGAAATATCCCTTTATTTGCAAATAATCCGTTGCATCGATAAATCCGTCACTCTGGGTATCTGCAGCTAACAAGTAAACTTTATCCATTTCGTATGTTCCAAGGAAATATTTTTTTACCTGAAGATAGTCTGTTGCATTAACGCTTCCGTCTCCATCGGTGTCACCTTTAATAACGACATATGCCTCATCACTACCACAGGAAATCAGCGTTCCCGTTGACACTATTTCATTCTCACCAAGAGCTACGTTGTTTTTATAAGCTTTTATTTCAGAAGAGTTTTTAAAATGCTTTAAAAGTTCGGATACCTTTTTTCCCTCTGAAAATCCGATGATATACTTAACTTCGTCCTGTGACGTTATGGAAAGATTACTTTCAGCTTTAAGATTAAGTGTGGATGATGCATATGCGGAAACAGAGAATAAAATGGCTGTAAACAAAGTGAAAAATAAAAAATTTATTGCTTTCTTTTGTTTTGTCATCTAAACCTCCAAGATTTTTATTATTATAAGAAAGATGTATGCTAAAATATAATATGCGGTTTATTACGCTAAACGTCTATTTATTTTACTTTTTCGAGTGTATAGCTTGTTCCAAGATAACTTATAGTAAGCTTGTTACCGTCAACAGTAAAATCACTTTTATTTTCAACGCCACCAGCGGAATATACAATTTTTCCGTCTTCAACTTTGTAATCACATTCAAGTGTTGTAACACCAGCTGTTTTTACTGTCATTTTTCCGTCATCAGTAAAGGAAAAGCCAATAATTTCAGTACCGTTAACGCTGTAAGTCCATGTTCCAGCAATAGAAGATGCCTTTCCGCAAGAGACAAACATGATAGAAATAACAAGTACAACCGCAACAATTGCGATTGAGTTTTTGAAAATAGTTTTCATTGAATAATCGCTCCTTTAATTTTAAAAATATTTAAACCGCATATTATATTCCAGATCTGAACAATTCCAATTATTAGTTATATATCACTAACATTATAATACTCAACGTTTGTTTTGTCAATACTAAATTAGTGATAAATAACTAACATTTTTCTTTTTAGTGATATATCATAATGATAGAAACATAAATAGTTGTATGGTGGTATATATGAGTATTTGCGAATTTACGGTAAATAGGATTTACGAGCTTTGCCGTGAGCGAAAGATAACTCCCAATGCATTGAGCTATATGTGCGGAATACCGCAAGCGACTTTAAAAAGCATTTTGAACGGAGAAAGCAAAAACCCCGGAATCGTAACTATAAAAAAAATATGTGACGGGTTGGAAATTACAATAATGGAATTTTTCGATACACCCGAATACAAAAAGCTGGAGCAGGAGCTTAAATAAAAAGCTCTTTTGAGACTTTTGCCCCTACTTTGCAAGCTGACGAAAAAGCGTCTTTCACTTCCATAAAATGTATTTGAGAAGTGATTTCAAAAAGTTTTTCAAAGCAGGCGGTTTGTTCTTCATTCAGTTTGCTTCTCAATTCATTTTCCATTTGTAAAGCCTTATTTGATAGCTTTGAATAATCTGATTCTTTTGAAATTTTCTGTTCAGAAAGGTATTCTGAAAATAACGTATTTATTATTTTTTCCATTTGTTTCCTCCTTTCTTGACTTATTTTAACATTAAATTTCAAAAAAAATCTTATGCTGTCAGCATAGAAAAATAAAAAAATGCGAAAAAAGCTGTATTTTGTAAAATAGTTGACAAAATACGGCTTTTCTGTTATAATTCTTTTTATAAGTTCAAAATGAAGCGAAAAAGAGGTGCATACGCTCAATGAAAGATACAGTAAAAATAGTTGAAGAATTAGGACTATGCGCAGATTTTAAAACCTTTTACGATGAAAACAAGGACTACATGATAAAAGAGACCTTGGCTA
>JAZOCZ010000262.1:0-8627 GCA_045596755.1 Eubacteriales bacterium
CGCTATTCTCCGTGGATTTGTGGATTATGCTGGAAAAAGTGCATCCAACTATCATTACGAGGATCTTTTAAAAGTTGAAGAACTTTACGAAAAATCAAATCTTTCAAATCCTTCCGTTATCGTTGATACAAATCACAATAATTCGGGGAAAAAATACCTTGAACAGATTCGTATTGCAAAGGACATTGTTCACAGCAGAAATCAGAATCCAACTATTAAACGTCTTGTGAAAGGACTTATGATAGAAAGTTACCTTGAAGACGGAGCCCAAGGCATTGGAGAACACGTATTCGGTAAATCCATTACTGACCCTTGTCTTGGTTGGGAAAAGACGGAGCAATTGATTCTTGACATTGCAGACAAACTTTAATCGAAGGATAAATTAACAATGAAAAACAGATTAGATGAAGCGAGAGCGATTATAAATTCAGTTGACAAGCAAATGGCAGATTTGTTCATCGAACGAATGAAAGCTGTAGAAATCGTATACGAGCATAAAAGAGAACACGGCTTGCCTATTCTTGACCAGAACAGAGAAAATGAGGTAATCGAAAGAAACAGCGCATCCATTGAAGATGAGCTGATGAAAGAATATTATATTGACTATCTCAAAAATCTCATGTCAATTTCCCGTTCTTATCAATACCGTATGCAAAACGGCATGAAGGTTGCTTACAGCGGAGTTGAAGGTGCTTTTGCACATATTGCTTCGGGAAGAATATTTCCTAAAGGGAACAGAATCCCTCATAGAGATTTTAAATCTGCATATGAAGCCGTTGCCAAGGGAGAATGTGACGTAGCGGTACTTCCCATAGAAAACAGCTACGCAGGAGAAGTTGGGCAGACTATTGACCTTATATTTTCGGGCGGGCTTTTCATCAACGGTATTTATGAACTTGAAATTCATCAAAATCTGCTTGGCGTTGAAGGTTCAACTGTAGAAAGTATCAAAAAGGTAACAAGCCATCCTCAAGCCCTCGCACAATGTCACGAATATATTGAATCTCACGGATTCGATACAGAGGATTCAAACAACACAGCAATAGCCGCCAAAGCAGTTGCGGATTTTAATGATAAATCCATTGGTGCAATAGCAAGCGTTGAAACAGCAGATATTTACGGTCTTAAAGTGTTGGAAAAGAACATCAACAAAAGCGGGGAAAACACAACTCGCTTTGCTGTTCTTTCAAAGGTGAAAGCAAACAATCCTTCCCTTACAAATTCAGTTATGATGTTCAGCGTCAAAAACGAAGCAGGTTCTTTGGCAAACGCCATAGGAATAATAGGAAAATACGGTTTCAACATGACCTCTCTCAGAAGCAGACCGATGAAAAAACATTCATGGCAATATTATTTCTACGTTGAAATTGACGGCACGACGGAAACCGAAAACGGTAAAAATATGTTAGAAGAGTTAAAGCAGGTTTGCGACAAACTGAAAATCGCAGGTACCTTTGCACCACATACGGAAATATAGAGGTATATAGTATGACGATTCACATGAATTTAGGTAGCGAAAGTTACGACATTATTGTAGAAAAAGGGATACTTTCAAAATCCAAGGACCATCTGAATTTGAACAGACGAGTTCTCATAGTAACCGATTCAGGCGTTCCCTCTGAATACAGCAAAACGTTGGCAGAACAATGTAAAAATGCAACGGTTTATACAATTCCCGAAGGGGAATCATCAAAAAGCCTTGAATATTTTGGGAAACTTCTTGGAGCTATGCTTGAACACAATTTTTCAAGAAAAGATTGTGTTGTAGCCGTGGGTGGTGGAGTTGTTGGCGACCTCGCAGGATTTGCCGCATCCGCTTACATGAGAGGGATTGATTTTTACAATATCCCCACTACCCTTCTTTCTCAAATTGATTCTTCAATCGGTGGAAAAACCGCAATAAATTTCGGTGGAATGAAAAACATTGTAGGAGCTTTTTATCAGCCAAAAAAAGTTCTGATTGATCCCGAAATTTTGAAAACTCTCCCCCCACGCCAGATTTCAAACGGTCTTGCGGAAGCAATTAAAATGTCCCTCACTTCTGACAAAAAGCTCTTTGAATTGTTTGAAACGGAAGATATAGAAAAAAATCTCGAAAACATTATAGTAAGTTCTTTGAACATAAAAAAAAGTGTTGTTGAGCAGGATGAAAAAGAGCAAGGGCTTCGTAAAATTCTCAATTTCGGACATACCGTAGGACATGGAATTGAAAGCAGCGAAAACCTTACGGAATTATATCACGGAGAATGTGTTGCTCTTGGAATGATTCCGATGTGTGATGAAAAAATCAGGCCAAGAGTCATTGAAGTTCTGAAAAAATGCAATTTGTTTCGTTCCATTGAATACGATTGGGACAAAATTCGTGAAGCCGCATTTCACGATAAAAAAGCTGACGGTGGCAAAGTTACGGTAACGACAGTTAACGAAATCGGAAGTTTCGAACTCAAATCCATGAAATGCACAGAGGTAATTGAGAAAGCAAAGTGTTGTTTGGAGGAATGTGTATGAAAAACACCTTTGGTAGCAGCGTGGCTATAACGTTATTCGGACAAAGTCACGGTGAATATATCGGTGCGGTAATTGACGGACTTGCCGCTGGAATAACGATAGACAGAGAATATATTTCGCACCAACTCACCCTTCGCAGACCCGTCGGGAAAATTTCAACCCCAAGGGCTGAAAAAGATGGATTCAGAATTGTAAGCGGTGTTTTTAACGATAAAACCACAGGAACACCAATAACGATACTTATTCCCAATGAAAATGTAAAAAGCGGAGACTATTCCGATATCCATACGGTAGCACGTCCCTCTCACGCTGACTACACCGCAGAATGTAAATATCACGGTTTTCAGGATTATCGCGGAGGCGGACATTTCAGCGGGCGTATTACGGCTGCTCTTGTTGCCGCTGGAGCTATCTGCAAATACGCATTGGAACAAAAAGGCATTTATATAGGAACACACATCAAAAGATGTGCAAAAGTTCAGGACAGGGATTTTGAAAATCTCTTATCAGATATAAAAAATCTTAATCAAAAAGCCTTTGCTGTTCTTGACGAATCAAAGAGCGAGTTGATGAAAGAAGCAATTCTTGCGGCATCTTCAGATGGTGACAGCGTTGGCGGGGTTCTTGAAACCGCAATCACTGGAATGCCTTCGGGCGTTGGAGAGCCTTGGTTTGACACAATGGAAAGTATGCTTTCCCATATGATGTTTTCAATTCCCGCTGTTAAAGGAATAGAATTCGGTGCAGGCTTTGCCATTTCAGACATGAGAGGAAGCAAGGCAAACGATCCTTTCAGAATGGAAAACGGAAAGGTTATAACTGAAACAAATAATAACGGTGGTATCAATGGTGGAATTACAAACGGTATGCCCATTATTTTCCGAACCGCCATAAAACCGACGCCAACGATTTTCAAGCCTCAAAACACGATAGATTTTAGAGAAATGAAAGAAGTTATTTCAGAACCCAAGGGCAGACATGACCCTGCTATAGTTCACAGAGCAAGAATTGTTCAGGACGCAGCTACTGCTATCGTTTTATGCGATTCACTCGCATTAAGATTTGGAACGGATTGGTTGACACACACAATTTGAAAGAAGGATTGTATGAAAAAATATGGCTGCATCGGCAAAAAGCTGACACACAGTTTTTCAAAAGAGATTCACGCAAAACTTGCCGATTATAAATATGAATTGATAGAACTAACCGAAGAAGAAGTAAAAACATTCTTTGAGAAAAAGGAATTTTCTGCAGTAAATGTAACCATTCCCTACAAACAAACGGTCATCCCCTATCTTGATTTTATGAGCGATACTGCGGGGAGAATCGGAGCTGTAAACACCGTTGTCAACAAAGGCGGTAAACTTTACGGCTACAACACGGATTACTACGGAATGAAAGCCCTCATTGAAAAGATAGACGTTTCCCTGAAAGGTAAAAAGGTTCTGATTCTCGGTACGGGTGGAACAAGTAAAACCGCTTTTGTTGTTGCCAAGGATATGGGTGCTTCTGAAATTTTAACCGTGAGCAGAAATAAAACGGAAACATTCATCACATACGAAGAAGCAAAAAGCATCCATAATGATGCAAACGTTATAATAAACACAACCCCTTCGGGAATGTTCCCCGACGTTGATTCAAAACCTATTGATATTTCCGTTTTCGAACGTCTGGAAGGCGTTGTTGACGTGATATACAACCCTTTAAGAACCAATCTTGTATCAGATGCGAAAGAAAAAAACATCAAAGCCGAGGGCGGACTTTTTATGCTCGTGATACAAGCGGTTGTGGCTGTGGAAAAATTTCTCGACACTGAAATATCAAAGGAAGTTGCATCAGAGGTTTTCAAATCAATTCTTGGTTCGAAGGAAAATATAGTTCTCACGGGAATGCCCGGAAGCGGAAAAAGCACCATCGGTAAAGCGTTAAATATTGAAGGGTTTGAATTCATCGATGCGGATACGGAAATCGAAAAACGTTGCGGTTGCACAATAAAAGAGTTAATCGAAAAAAATGGCGAGAAGTATTTTCGCGATTTGGAATCGGAGGTTATAAAGGAAATATCCTCCAAAAGCAACCTTGTAATATCAACAGGAGGCGGTGCGATTCTGAGAGATGAAAACGTTAAACGTCTCAAACAGAACGGAAGGATTTTCTTTATCGATGCAAACCTCGAAAGACTTTGCGCAACAGATGACAGACCTCTTTCCAATACGGAAGAAAAATTAAAACAACTTTATAACGAAAGAATCGAAATTTACAGAAAAACCGCCGACATTACAGTTCCCGATATGGATATTGAGTCCGAGGTAGAATACATCAAGTCAAAACGAATGGAGTTTATAGGATGAAAATATTGGTTATAAACGGCCCTAATCTGAATATGCTTGGCATAAGAGAACCCGACCATTACGGCAAGGAAACCTACAATGACCTCGTATTGAAAATAAAAAAATATTGTGAGCAAAAATCAGTATCCGTTGAATTGTACCAATCAAACCACGAGGGCGACCTTGTGGACGCAATTCAAAAAGCATACGGTGTTTTTGACGGTATAGTCATCAATCCAGGTGCGTACACCCATACGAGCATCGCAATTCTCGATGCATTAAAGGCTGTAAATATCAAAGCCGTTGAGGTTCATATATCAAAAGTGGAAGAACGTGAAGATTTCCGACAGGTAAGTTACGTAAGACTTGCTTGTGCCAAAACCATAACGGGACACGGAACAAACGGTTATCTTGAAGCTATTGATTTTTTAACGGAGAACAAATGACATGACAGCAACGTTCAAACCTTGTTCACTCGAAGGTACGGTAGAATCCCCCCCTTCTAAAAGTATGGCACATAGATATTTGATAGGCTCAGCTTTATCTGGACAAAAATGTGTTATTCGCGGAGTCGATTACAGCGAGGATATTCTTGCCAGCATAGACTGTCTGAAAGCCTTGGGGGCAGATATAAATATTGACGGAGACAAAGTTATAATAGATTCGTCCTCATTTATGACGGCTGATAATCCCGTTTTGGAGTGCAGAGAGAGCGGAAGCACGCTCAGATTCTTTATTCCTCTCGCTTTATGTATGGGCAAATCGGTCACGCTCAAAGGAAGTGAAAGACTTTTTGAACGTCCTCTTGATGTTTACGAGGATTTATGCAAAAATAACGGTTTCGAGTTTAAGAAAGACAATAATTACGTCACCGTTTGCGGTAAGCTCAAAAGAGGTATTTACAAGGTCAGAGGCGATATAAGCAGTCAGTTTATAACCGGACTTATTTTCGCCCTTGTATTTCTTGGAGATGATTCGTCGGTTGAAATAATTCCGCCTTTTGAAAGCAAGTCATACGTTAATTTGACAATTTCTGCGTTGGAAGCCTTCGGTGCTAACGTAAGCTTTACGGAGGAATACAAAATTGAGGTCAGAAAATCAAATCTCCATTCATATTCTGGTAAAATCGAAGGGGATTATTCAAACGCCGCTTTTCTCGATGCATTTAATTATATCGGTTCAAAGGTAAAGATTGGAAATCTTAACCCAAAGAGTCTTCAGGGTGATAAGGTTTATTCGGAATATTTCGCTCTTATTGCAGACGGAACCCCTACCCTCGATATTTCCAATTGCCCCGATCTCGGTCCTGTGCTTTTCGCATTATCATCTTTGAAAAATGGAGCGAATTTCATAGGGACAGATCGTTTAAAAGCAAAAGAGAGCGATCGCGGAATGGCAATGCATGAGGAACTGAAAAAATTAGGTGGCGGACTTATATTTGGAGAAAATTGCATCACCGTACCAAAGCAGACCCTTGAATACAAAGGGGAAATACTATCAAGCCATAATGACCACAGAATAGTAATGGCTTTATCAGTAATTCTTTCAAAAATTGGCGGTTCTATCGAAGGAATAGAAGCGGTCAGAAAAAGTTATCCCGATTTTTTT
The DNA here is from genome assembly GCA_045596755.1 of Eubacteriales bacterium. Taxonomy (GTDB): domain Bacteria; phylum Bacillota; class Clostridia; order Oscillospirales; family CAG-382; genus SIG653. The sequence goes on from JAZOCZ010000262.1 coordinate 6,447, forward strand.
AAAGATATAAAGAAGCTTAAAGCAGAGGTTTATATAAAATGATAGTTGATGTAAGTAAAAAGATATTGATTGTAGGACTTGGTCTTCTTGGCGGAAGCTATGCAAAGGTTTTGAAACGCTTCGGCTTTCATATCAGCGCAATTACAAGAAAGCAAAGCTCCATAGACTATGCATTAAAGGAAAACATTATTGATGCAGGTTCAACAGAATTAGATGAAAAAATAATAGGAGAAGCAGATCTTGTTATTTTCGCCCTCTACCCACACGTTTTCGTTGAATGGATTGAAAAAAATCAAAAGCTCCTCAAAAGTGGAGCTTTGATTACAGACGTAACAGGTGTTAAAAAAAGCATTGTATATCAGATACAAGATATGCTTCGTCCCGATGTGGAATTTATTGCGGCGCACCCAATGGCAGGACGTGAAGTTTCTGGCGTTGAAAACAGCTCTGATAAAATGTTTGTCGGTGCGAACTACATCGTAACACCTACTTCAAAAAACACACCTGAAGCAATTCAGACATGCATTGAGCTTGGAAGACTTCTTGGATTCTCAAACGTAACCGCGCTCTCTCCGGAAGAACATGATGAGATGATAGGATTTCTTTCTCAATTAACCCATTGTATTGCCATAACTCTTATGACGTGCAACGATAAAGAAAATATGGAAAAATTCACAGGTGACTCCTTCCGTGACCTCACAAGGATTGCCCGAATCAACGATCTGATGTGGAGCGAACTTTTCGTTGCAAACAAAAACGTCCTTTTAGAGCAAATGGATATGTTTATAGGTAAGTTCAACGAGTTAAAAACTATGCTTGAAAACGAAGACATCGAAGGAATGCGAAAAATGATGCGCTATTCCACGGAACGCAGGGCGTTGTTCGATAAAAAGTAAAAGAGGAAAAAGATGATAAGAAAAGCCGCCGAAAAAGATATCGAAAAGATTGGAGATTTACTCTCTCAAGTTGATTTGGTTCACCACGAAGGAAGACCCGATATTTTCAAAATCGGGAGAAAATATTCGGACGATGAATTAAAATTTCTTTTGAAAGATAAAGATCGACCAATACTTGTTTTCGTAAATGAAAAGGACGAAGTTTTGGGTTATTGCTTCTGCATTTTTCAAAACCATAAAGACGATCCCGTCCTTTGCGACATTAAAACACTATACATCGATGACCTTTGCATTGATAAAAAACACCGTGGAAAACATATAGGTCGTGCTTTGTACAATGAAGCAGTAAACGTTGCCAAAGAAAACGGATGCTATAACGTCACCCTGAACGTCTGGAACTGCAATCCGTCCGCCCTCCGCTTTTACGAATCTCTTGGAATGACTCCGCAGAAAACCACGATGGAGCATATACTTTGATCAAGGTCCATTCTTGTTTCTTAAGGATATTTATAACATTGCTTTTTGAAACGAATTGAACAAAACATTCTTACCTATAGAGCGAATTGTAATCATCGGTCGCAGGGTTATCGATCAATTCGCCTTTTTCTGTAAATCGTGAACCATGGCAAGGACAATCCCAAGAATGTTCGTCACGGTTATATTTAAGGGCACATCCCAGATGTGGGCATCGGGGCGTGGTAGGAGTGATAAGTCCCACCATTGATTCAAAGGCGTTAACCGCAAGTTGAGGGCGAAGAATGGTTCGTTCAGGGTCAAAAACTGTTTCGTATGGATTAGTCTTACCGCAAACGAAATCACAGAGAATATCAGCGGCAACCATAGAGTTTGTCATTCCCCATTTATTGAATCCTGTAGCCACAAACAAATCTGGCGTAGAACTCGAATATTGTCCGATATACGGAACGCTGTCAAGAGTCATACAATCCTGCGTCGCCCATTTACAGACAATCTCGGCTTTTTTATAATGCTTCTTTGCAAACGCTTCAAGTTCTCGCCAACAGCCGCCTTTCTTGCCTGTACGGTGTCCGCCTCCACCAAGGAGCAATAAGTCTTTATAACCGCGGAACGACATTCCCGTTTCGGATTCATCCACGTACATTCTGTCTACATTATCCGCATATTTGAGAGCGATAACGTAAGAACGATGCTGATACAATTTCAAGGGATAGAGCCCGTGTTTATTGAGCATTGGAAAATGAGTTGCAATAATCAATTTATTGTATGATATATCACCGTGATTGGTACGTGCCTTATAGGGCATTAT
>JAZOCZ010000263.1:0-2543 GCA_045596755.1 Eubacteriales bacterium
TTTTTGGCGTTTCTCTTTTGATAGGGATAATCTTTCTTTTTTTATGGAAAGAGGGAAATTCTGAAAATGCCTTATCAGGTGAAATGATTTCCAACGGTGAGAGTTATTATTCCAATGATGAGCCATCTTCGGAAAATACTACCTTTGAAAGTGAGGAATCCTTCGAACCCTCGCAAGAACCCGAACCCTCGCAAGAACCCGAACCCTCGCAAGAACCTGAATCTTCCGAAGAACCCGAATCCTCACAAGAACCTGAATCTTCGGAAGAACCCGAATCCTCGCAAGAACCCGAATCTTCGCAAGAACCCGAATCTTCGCAAGAACCCGAATCTTCGCAAGAACCCAAACCTTCGCAAGAACCCAAACCTTCGCAAGAACCCGAATCTTCGCAAGAATCCGAATCCTCACAAGAACCTGAATCTTCCGAAGAACCTGAATCTTCCGAAGAACCTGAATCTTCGCAAGAACTCGAATCCTCACAAGAACCTGAATCTTCCGAAGAACCTGAATCCTCACAAGAACCTGAATTTTCCGAAGAACCTGATAAAACCTACGCCTTAAGCGATACTATAACCGCAGAGCTTTTCGGTGATACTCTCGTCATAAGCGGCAATGGAAATATGCCTGATTATTCTTATAGTCCAACTCCTTGGGATCATCTAAAAGATTCAATAAAGAAAGTGATTATAAATAATGGCATTACAAGTATAGGAAACAGAACATTCAATCGTTGCGAATTTCTCATAAGCGTATCCATACCAAGCTCTGTAACAATTATAGGGGACTATGCATTCCATGAATGTACGTTATTGACGAGAGTAACAATTCCATACGGGGTCACGACCATAGGAAAAGGAGCCTTTTATAGCTGTGGCAGGCTTGATAACATAAACATTCCCGAAAGTGTTTCAAACATAGGTGAAGATGCATTTAGTTACTGTGGACTTAAAAGTATAACTATACCAGGGTCTGTAACAAAAATAAGAGGTAGCTTCTCATACTGCATGAATCTTGAAGAGGTAACCATATCAAAAGGCGTAACAAGTATTGGAAGCAAGGCTTTCGAATGTTGCAAAGCTCTCAAAAGCATAACTATACCGTCAAGCGTTTCGAGCATAGGAAGTAATGCTTTTTACGCTTGCCACGCTCTGACAAGCATAAATATGTCAACCAACATTAAGAGCATAGGGAAATTAGCCTTCGGTTATTGCATAGCTCTTAAAAGCATAACTATACCAAGCAAAGTTGTAAGCATAGGCAAAAATGCTTTTACAAACTGCACCGCGCTTGAAAAGGTTGAGTTTTTAAACACTTCAGGTTGGTATGTAACCACAACAGAAGGCGCGGGCAGAGGAATAAACGTAAATGTCAGCGACGTTAAAACCAACGCTGATTATTTAACTGTTGATTATGAAAATTATTATTGGTATTGCCAATAATTCAAGCGATTGGACAGATAACTATGACCACAAAACAATACATGGATGATTTTTTCAAGATATATTCCTTGGTATCTGTTTTAAGTGAAAAAAATGATTGCAAGGTAATAAGAGCAAGGAACAAAGAGCTGAAAAAGGATATTATTTTGAGAAGCTATCCAAATAAAATTCCTGCATACGAATGGATTTATAATATTCAGTGTGAAAACCTTCCAATAATATATGACGTTATAAATTTAGAGGACGGTCAGATAATTTTGGAAGAATATATTGAAGGAATGACAGTTTCCGACGTTCTCGAAAGTGGGAAATACCGTTATTCAGGAATGAGCAGAGTTATAAAACAAGTATGTAACGCTCTTAATTTGTTACATAGCGAAAATTTAGTTCATAGAGACGTAAAGCCTGAAAACGTTATGATTACGCAAGACGGCAGAGTTGTTTTGATAGATTTCAACACATCCCGCAGGATGTCCGTATCAGGAAAGGATACGGTAATTATGGGTACTGTAGGCTACGCCTCCCCAGAACAGCTTGGAATAGCTCAAAGCGATGCGAGAACTGACGTGTATGCGGTAGGTGTGATGATTAACGTAATGCTTACGGGTAAGCACCCAAGCGAAAAGTTAGCCAAGGGAAAAGCGGGTAAAATCGTTCTTAAATGCACAAACATCAACCCCGATAAGCGTTATCAGACTATAGAAGAACTTTCAGGAAAATTATAGCTTCGCTAATGCCAACTCCGCAAACATTGTCAACGGCTTCAAGGCAAAATTGATAAAGAGATAAATATATTTAAAAAGTTCAATTCAAGGTGTAACCCTTAAATTGAACTTTTTATTTTAGCGTTATTTTTCAGTTTCTTCTTTTTCACTAAGTCCTAAAATATAATCCGAACTTACTCCGTAATACCTGCATAGAACAATTAAATGATGTATTGGCAACTCATTGGCTCCCCTCTCATACCTTGCATACATAGTTTGAGACGTCCCCAATATATCAGCAATTTCTTGTTGAGTTTTATCAGAATCTTCACGTAAATCTTTAATTCGTTTTTGATATATATAATCCATATAAGTCCTCATAGTTACATCTGATAACTTA
>JAZOCZ010000264.1:0-7434 GCA_045596755.1 Eubacteriales bacterium
CAGGAGGCAAGAGTAATTCGTAATGCGGAATTCGTAATGCGAAATAATTTAAAAGCACGGTTTTGAGACTTATTCTCAAGACCGTGCTTTGTCTATTCAATTGGATAATATAATAAAATCTTTTTCGACCTTCGGGAGAAAAATTTCCTTCCCTCTTGCCTCTTCCCTCTTGCCTTTTGCCTGAGCATCTGCCTACTGCATAGTTTCAACTGTCAATTGAAATTTGACTCCTTCATATACGATTTCTGCGGAGGCACTTTTTATTTTACCGTTTTCCGTAGTTATCGAGCCGTTTGCTTTATAAAAGCTTTTAACCGTGGATTTTGCATCTTTCAGTGTTTGGTTTATCTTGTCATAGTCGCTTTGATTTTTAAATGATTTCTTTAATTTGCTTAATGCTTCATTCTGAAGATTGTAGGATGAAAAATCAAAGGGTATTTCCGCGTTTTCTACGTCGCCTTTAAGCTTGATTCCCATAAAGGCTTCAAGGTCGGGGTCGTTGTCAAGTATCATCAATACCGAACCTATGGCAGAAACGAAGTTTTCTTCAATGAAGGTTTTATCGAAATCGTCTCCTAAAGCGTTTTTGATTGGAGGTAAAAAGGTGTTTTTAATATCTGACGTGTCAAAGTCTAAAACGTTTTTCTCGGATTCTGAAGCGTTCTTTAACGTTGCGTACGCAGTTTGAAGCTTATATAGCTCCATATCTTTCGTCACTTCAAGGGTCTTTCTGTCGTTCTCACGGTCACGTTCAAGAATCATAGCGTCTTTCGAAATGAACATTGAATCGTATTCACAGCCCGAAAGCGAAACAATAACGTGGTCTTCTTTAAAGCTTGCTGTGAAGGCGATGTCTATGCTTGCACCTTTAAGCGTTCCTGAAAGCTGCGAATCGCTTTTCACGCTGTCCGTTATCATTCCGACAAGCTTTGAGTTTTTGCTTTCTCCATTTCCCGAAAACACAAGGGTAAGGAGCAATGCGAGGTTGCAAACTACAAGAGATATAACAACTCCAGCTATAATTTTGCTGTTTTTTGCTTTTTTCTTTTCGGCGGTTTCGTTGTGAACGTAGTTTGATTTTTTTATTTCATTAACTTTCGTTTCGGGCAATAACGCTTCGCAAAAGTTACATTGTTTTGCAAAGTCATCGTTTTTTGTTCCACAGTTTTGACATTTTTTCATACTTCGCCCTCCTTTTTGCTTCGGTTCTAATAAAGAAAAAATTGCTTTCTCTTTTGCTTCAGTTCGTTTCGCGGGAAATCTTTAAATTTAGCTAATAAAAAGTGTTTGCTTTCTCTTTTGCTTCAGTTTGTTTTGCGGGGGAATCTTAAATTTGGGATAATGAAAAGTGTTTGCTTTCTCTTTTGCTTCTTTTCTCTTTCACTGAAAGAGAAAAGAAGTCACTGAAAGAGAAAAGTAGCCATTTTTGCGTATTCGCCATTTTGTTGGATAAGTGAGTCGTGCGTTCCTCGTTCAGCGATGCAGCCGTCGTTAATAACCAGAATCTCGTCAGAGTTCTGTATGGTGGTGAGACGGTGAGCAACGGTTATGGTGGTTCTGCCTTTGCTCAGTTCTTCGAGGGATTTTTGAATAAGCCTTTCGGAAACGTTGTCAAGAGCGGACGTGGCTTCGTCAAGAATAAGTATTTTAGGATTTTTCAAAAACGCTCTTGCTATACTTATTCTTTGTTTCTGCCCGCCTGATAGACGAACACCTCGTTCGCCAACCTGTGTATCAAATCCGTTTTCAAGGGTTTCTACAAATTCAAGAATGTTGGCTTTTCTCGCCGCTTCTCTTATTTCTTCCATGGAAGCCCCAGGCTTACCGTATTCAATGTTGTCTTTTACAGTACCCGAAAAGAGAAATACGTCTTGTTGAACAATGCCGATGCACTTGCGCAACGAATGAAGTGTCAGATCGTTTGTGGATTTGCCGTCAATAAGTATTTCGCCCGACGTAGTAGGATAGAAACGGGGGATAAGCTGGCAAATCGTTGTTTTGCCCCCACCGCTTGAACCTGCGAGAGCAATGCTTTTTCCTGCTTCGACCTTGAAGGAAACGTTTTTCAGAACCTCACCGTTTCCGTAATCGAAGCAAACGTTTCTGAACTCTATCTCGCCCTTTACGTCGTCAAGGTTAAAAGCGGTTTCTTTTTCAGCTTCCGGGGGCGTTTCCATAATTTCCATAAAACGCTTGAAGCCTGTCATTCCGTTCTGATATTGTTCCGTGAAGTTGACGAGGGAACGTAAGGGGTTAACAAATATGTTTACAAGTATAATAAATGAAGCAAAATCCGCTTCGTTTATTAGTTTTTTGCTTATGCAGATACCGCCTGATACGAGAACAGCCACGTTAAGCATGCTGAGAATAAATCCCGTTCCGCTGAAAAACATACCCATAGCCTTGTATGCCTGTTTTCTTGCGGATACAAATTCACCGTTGCCTTTTTGGAACTTGTCCTTTTCAGTCCCTTCGCTGTTGAATGCTCTTGTTACACGAACACCCGATATGCTGTTTTCCGCAACGGCATTGACTTTTCCTATTTTCTTCCTGCTTTCCATAAATGCTTTGCTCATGTTTCTGCGAAGTTTAATGGAGAATAAAAGCAAAATCGGAATAAATGCGAAAATAACCAACGTCATCTGCCAATTTATCGTGCAAAGATAAATAAATGAAGCAACTAACGTTACTATGGAGATGAACAAATCTTCGGGGCCGTGGTGTGCAAGCTCGCAGACGTCCATAAGATCGTTTGTTAGACGGGAAAGAAGCTCACCTGTTTCGTGTTTGTCAAAATATGAAAAGGGAAGCTTCTGATAATGCGAAAATAGATCACGGCGCATATCAGATTGCATATAAACGCCTACTAAATGCCCGTAATAATTTATAAAATAGTAAAATGCAAGCCTTACCAAATACACTCCCGCAAGGATACATCCGCAGATAATAACTGCTTTAACGTTACCGCTTGGGATATAGTCGTTCATCATTTCCCTTGTGATTATGGGATAAACCAAATCTATAAGAGCAACGAGAAATGCCGCCGTTAAATCGAGGGAGAAAAGGAGCTTGTAAGGTTTATAGTATTTAACGAACTTTTTAAGCATTTTCAAATCCTCAGTTTTTAAGGGAATGCATGGGAGCGGGAATTCTTCCGCCTCTGTGAATAAAATCAGCAGGGGAAGCCGTGTTAACTGGCATAATGGGTGCTTCGCCCAAAAGACCGCCAAATACAACCTTTTCGCCTGCTTTTTTACCGTACGCAGGGATAACTCTCACAGCCGTAGTCTTGCAGTTAACAACACCTATTGCCATTTCGTCAGCAATAATTCCTGAAATAGTTTCAGAGGACGTGTCCCCCGGAATCGCTATCATATCAAGACCAACTGAGCAAACAGCCGTCATCGCTTCAAGCTTTTCTAATTTAAGACAACCGCTTTCTGCTGCCGCTATCATTCCTTCATCCTCGGAAACGGGGATAAATGCACCGGAAAGACCGCCAACGGAGGATGAAGCCATTACGCCTCCTTTTTTAACTGCGTCGTTAAGCATTGCGAGAGCCGCCGTAGTTCCTGGGCAACCGCAGGTTTCAAGACCCATTTCTTCAAGGATTCTCGCAACGGAGTCACCAACTGCGGGGGTGGGAGCGAGGGAGAGGTCAACTATACCGAAGGGAACACCAAGCATTTTGCTTGCCTCAGAGGCAACAAGTCCGCCAACCCTGGTAATCTTGAAGGCTGTCTTCTTGATAACTTCTGCAACTTCTGAAAGCGGCTTACCCTTTATGGATTCCAATGCACTTTTAACAACGCCGGGGCCGCTTACGCCTACGTTTATAACCGCATCACCTTCACCAACACCGTGGAACGCACCTGCCATGAAGGGATTATCGTCGGGAGCGTTTGCGAAAACAACAAGCTTTGCGCATCCGATGGAATCCGCATCCTTTGTGATGTAAGCCAGCTCCTTTATTGTTTTACCCATCTTTGCAACCGCATCCATATTTATTCCTGCTTTTGTTGAAGCAACGTTTATGGAACTGCAAACTATGGACGTTTTTGAAAGGGCTTCGGGAATTGAATTTATAAGAGCAATATCGGAAGGTGTCATTCCCTTCTGAACCAATGCGGAAAAACCGCCTATAAAGTTGATTCCAACAGTGCTTGCCGCTCTTTGCAACGCTTCTGCTGCCACAACGAAGCCGTCCTCTTTGAGTCCGCCGCCTGCTATAGCTATTGGAGTTACGGAAACACGCTTGTTTATAATGGGAATACCGTATTTTTTTTCAATGGAGTTACATACGGAAACAAGGTCCTTCGCGTTTCTCGTTATTTTATCGTAAATTCTGTCTGCAAAAACTTTTTTATCGTCTGATGCACAGTCAAGTAAGGATATACCCATGGTAACGGTTCTTATATCCAGATGCTGTGTCTCTATCATTCTTATAGTTTCAAGAATATCATTTGTATTTAACATGGAGCTAACTTCCTTAAATTTGTATTTGTATTATTATAATTCGGAATTCGGAATTCGGAATGAAGGTAGCTTTCCTCGCTTCGCACGAAAAACATTTTTATAAAATATTTTTCGAAACGTAGTGAGAAAAATTACCTTAACTTTTCACGCAGTGAAAAAGTTCACATTGGCAAAGCCAATATTTCATCCGCTGAAAGCGGATTTCACCCGAAACTCAGTTTCGGATTTCACTGCAAACGCAAAGCGTTTGCTAAATTCTGTGCATGGAGTTGAAAATATCCTCGTGCATAGTATGGATATCCAAGGAATTATCAATACCTAATTGCTTTAAAAGATCGGAAAATGCTCCGAATTCCACGGTAAGCTCCTTTATATCGACAAGCATTATCATGGCGAAATAGTCAGAAAGAACGGTTTGTGAAATATCGGAAATATTTGCTCCGTATTCTGAACAAACTGCGGATACCTTTGCGATAATTCCAACGTTGTCTTTTCCTGTAACTGTTATAACTGCTTTCATTTTTTTACATCCCTCTGATAATATTATTTTAATTAGATAGAGGACGGTTTATTCCAACCGTCCTCCATAGTTATTTACATTACGTATATTATTTCTTTGTCTTTACAATGACTATTACTACTGCAGCGACTGCAACAACAGCAACGATGATGAGAACGATAACTAAGGGGCTGATTCCACCGTTATTGTTATTAACGGGAGCCTTTGATTCATCCTTGGAAGTTTCTGTCTTGGATTCCTCTGCTTTGGAAGCTTCTGTTTTGGATTCTTCGGTAGAAGCATCTGCGGATTCAGCATCAGACGATGCAGGAGTTTCTGTGGATTCGGGTTCAACGGAAACATCTTCGCTGGGTTCTTCTTCGGATTCTACTGAAACGTCTTCGCTGGGTTCTTCTTCGGAGGAGGGTTCTTCAACGGTTGTACCTTTGCCGCTTGCGGAGATAACTTCTATTTCACCGAGAGAAAGAACGTAAACGGGGGAGTAGAACTGAAGTTCAATATATCTTGCGGTTACGTTTTTGAAAGTGAAGTTGAAGTTGTAGTAACTTTCAGAACTGTCTTCGTCCATCTTAACTCTTTCCATTTCGAAGTCTTTGTTACGTGTAAAGGACTGACCGTCTTCGGAGAATTTGAAAACAGATTTCTTACCTGAGAAACTTCTGTTTGCACCGCTTGTATTGTCGGTATAGGAGTCGTTAACGCAAAGGAAGTTGATAGCGGTTATATCTGTGTAAAGAGCACCAAGGTCGATTTTTAACATAACAACTCTGTTTGTTCCTTGAATACCAACTGTTTCGAAGGCTTCTTCTCTTTCGGGAACGTAACCATTGTTAAGCAATTCGTAATCCTCGTCTTTGCAACTGCTGTACCAAAATTCTGTCATATCTTCCATATAAACATACGTTGCACCTTTATCGGCAGCAAAAACGTTTACACCCTCTGCAGAAGCGCTGATAGCGAAGCAGGAGATGAGCATAAGCATAGAAAGTGCGATAGAAAATAATTTTTTCATGTCGAAATATCCTTTCGTATGTATTTTATACTTTGATTATACATTATGTTTTTCAGTTTGTCAAGGCGTATTTTTTTAATAACGCAAATCAAAATATGTAAGTATTTATTTAACCTTTACTGTATATTTACCAGCTTTAAGGTCGAACACAATCCTTCCGCATTTTTCGCATTTTTTACCGCCTAATTCCTCGGCTGTGAATTCAATGCCGTTTACGATAACCTTATCATTTGCAAGGAGTTTAACCGTGGCAGAAGTTCCTTCGGGAATGGAGAAATTATAAACGTATACGCCGTCAACGTTGTCCCAGCCTGATTCGATAAGACCGCTTTGGCTCTTGTACGTTGCTTTTGCGGAGTTTATCTTCTTCTGACCTTCGGGAAGGGTTTCTCTCATATCGGGAGAGGGAGCGAGGAAGAAATGGGAGAATCCAGGGGCGTTTTCATCGGGAAGAATACCGCAAACACCTGAATAGAGCCATTCAGCAACCGCACCGTATGAATAATGGTTGAAGGAGTTCATGGAAACGTCGCCAAAGCCTGTTTTCAACGTGTATGAATTCCATCTTTCCCAAATCGTCGTAGCACCCTGCTTTACGGAATAGAGCCAGCTTGGGTCGGCTGTCTGGAGAAGGAGTGAATAAGCGATGTGAGAAAGTCCCACCTTTTCGAGAGTCTGCGCGAGAACGCCCGTACCTACGAAGCCTGTTGACAGTGTGTAATTGTTATCAACGATTTTCTTTTCAAGGTCTTTTATGAACTTTTCTCTTGTTTCACCTGAAACGAGGTCGAAAGCCAAAGCGAGAAGGTAACCCGTTTGGGTGTTAACGGTAAGCTCACCGTCTTTAACGTAACGGTCTGTCCAGAATTTTACAATGTCTTCTCTCAATTTTTCGTAATGCTCTGCTCTGTCCTCTTTACCTAAAATTTTTGAGAACTTCGCCATGAGGTATGCATCGTATGCGTAGTAGGAAACGGCAATATAACGTCCGTCCGTAACGTCGTAGTTGAGCCAGTCGCCGTAGGTTGTACGAGGACCTTCCAAGCCGTATTGGGACAGATATTTCATATACCATTCCATAGAATCGTATTGACGTTCAACGATTTCCTTATCGTTATACATCAGCCATATTCTATGGGGAACAACGAGACCTGCATCGCCCCATGCAGCGTTACCCACCCAAGGCATAACGAGGGGAGCAAAGTCACCGTATGCACCGTCAAAGCCTATTTGCGTATCGCTCATATCGTAAAGCCATTTATGCATGAAGGACTGAATATTTCCAAGATACGAAGCCGCACCGCAGAAGATCTGCGTGTCACCCGTCCAACCCAAACGTTCGTCACGTTGAGGACAGTCTGTGGGAATGGAAAGGTAGTTTCCTCTCATACAAGTCGGAGGCCAAGCGGTCTTAGGAAGACAAGAG
>JAZOCZ010000265.1:0-8056 GCA_045596755.1 Eubacteriales bacterium
AAGTACTTGATTGTACGAACCATCTGGCTTGTGTAGGAGTTTTCGTTGTCGTACCAAGAAACTACCTGTACCTGATATGTGTCTTCGTCAATCTTAGCTACCATTGTCTGTGTAGCATCGAAGATAGAACCGTAGGTGCTGCCGATGATGTCGGAGGAAACGATTTCGTCTTCGTTGTAATCGAAGGATGCGCTCTTAGCTGCTTTCATAGCTGCGTTGATGCCTTCTTTTGTAACGTCCTTGCCCTTAACTACAGCAACAAGAATTGTTGTGGAGCCTGTGGGTGTGGGAACTCTCTGTGCAGAACCGATAAGTTTGCCGTTGAGTTCAGGGATAACGAGACCGATTGCTTTTGCAGCGCCTGTGGAGTTAGGAACGATGTTAGCAGCTCCTACTCTTGCTCTTCTGAGGTCGCCTTTTCTGTGAGGACCGTCGAGGATCATCTGGTCGCCTGTGTAAGCGTGGATTGTGGACATGATACCGCTCTGAATAGGAGCATATTCGTTGAGAGCCTTTGCCATAGGAGCGAGGCAGTTTGTTGTGCAGGATGCAGCAGAGATGATGTTGTCTTCTGCTTTGAGTGTGTTTTCGTTAACGCCGAAAACGATTGTGGGAAGGTCGTTACCTGCGGGAGCAGAAATAACAACTTTCTTTGCACCTGCTTCGATATGAGCAGCTGCTTTTGCTTTGCTTGTGTAGAAACCTGTGCATTCGAGAACTACGTCTACACCGATTGCTCCCCAAGGAAGGTTAGCAGCTTTTGCTTCTGCATAAATTTTGATTTCTTTGCCTGCAACAGTGATAGAACCGCCACAAACTTTGCCGTCTGCGTCAAGGTTTTCTGTGTAGGATACTGTATCTGCGAGAGCATATTTGCCCTGAGCTGTATCATACTTGAGAAGATGAGCGAGCATTTTGGGGGATGTGAGGTCGTTGATAGCAACTACTTCATAACCCTCTGCACCGAACATCTGTCTGAATGCGAGACGACCGATACGGCCAAAACCGTTAATTGCAACTTTTACTGACATTTTAAATTCCTCCGAATTTATATTATTATAATTTTCTTTGCCGTAGGATATTCTATACCATTAAAAGGAAAAATTCAAGTCCTTTTCATAAAAAATAACATTTTTTTAAAATAAATAAAACAAATTTTCAATAACAATTCGGAACGCGGAATTCGGAATGCGGAATAATACAATAATTTATTTTTCGTAGCGAAATATTTCACGTTGTCGAAGCCAACATTTCACCGCGTAAGCGATTTCATCCGAAACGCAGTTTCGGATTTCATTGTAACGATCTTCTTTTTGCGGTCACGGCTTTTTTTGCATTCCCGTTTTACAAGTCGTCTGCGTCCTGCACCGGCACTTCCCCACCGATTTCAGGTCTTCCCGTATACATTCCGTTGGGGTCATATTCCCTCTCCACAGAACTTTCGTAAAGTTCCTCTATATCTTCTTTTCTGTTTTGTTCGCAAACGAGTCCGTTTCCGTCAAAACATCCCGACGATATTTTACCAGGAAAATAATATTTACCCATTCTCGTAATACCGTGGATTTTTCCAATTTCATCAGAATTCTGGTTCTTTTTATTTTTAGAATCGTTTTTTTTCGTGTTCAAATAATCCATAAAAAATGTCCCCTCAAATACAAAAAACATAAATTTCTTTCGTTTATATTATTGCCTCGAGGGGAGAAAATATTCGTTTTATTTGTTTATTATATTAACGTCCAACTTATTTGCCGGAATGCTTACACCTTTTTCAATAAATTTTTCCTTTATCGTTTCGTTTATATAATAATTAACGTCCCAATAGTCTGCGGATTTAACCCAACAACGTGCTGTAATCTCAACACCGTTATCCTTGCAGGCACTTACCACCGCCGAAGGTTCAGGGATAGCGAGTATCTTATTGCAGGAATCTATAACTGAAAGCATAATAGCCTTTACCTCGTCCACGTCAGAAGTGTGGGCAACGGTGAAAGCAAAGCTGAGTCTTCTCGTCTCGTAAGCGGAAGTATTGGAAATAACGCTTCCCGAAACAACGCTGTTTGGAATAACAACCTTAACGTTATCGGGAGTGCTGAGCGTTGTATAGAAAATACCGATGCTTTTTACCGTTCCTGATGCGTCAGGGGTTGATATATAATCATCCACGTCAAAGGGTTTGAAAATAAGAAGCATAAGACCGCCTGCAAAATTTGAAAGGCTCCCCTGAAGGGCTAAACCTATGGCAACACCGCAAGAACCGATAAGAGCGATTATGCTTGCGGTAGAAACGCCCAAAATTGCAACTGCAGAGAAAACAACAACCGCATTCAATGCAAATTTAACAGTGGTCGTTATAAAACCTCTGGCGGTTATATCAATTTTCTGCATTCCACGGCTTTTGGACAGAAGTTTTACGAAAAATTTCGAAAGTTTCATACCAACGCCTAAAACAACGCTGGCAATAACAAGTTTCAGAATAAGGTCAACTGCGAAACTTGAAAAAGTGTTAAGTAAATCCTTTAAAAAATTCATTTTATTTCCTTTCTGTTTTCACAAGGCTGCCGTCGGATCTGTTCATTTTGCAAAACCGACGGCATACGCCTTTATTTTTTCTTTACTATCAATATTCCCATACGGGCTATATATCGGTTTGTAAGCCTTATTTCCCTGCCGTCTTCTTTGGCTTTAAGAATATGATCATAACCGAAGGTGTCAACGTATTCCGCATCCACACGCTTTCCGTCAGGCCATACTATTGTGGCTTCATCACCAATATCCATTATTGCTTTACCGATAAGTCTTCTCATATCAATATTCTATCTTCTTGTTTTTCAAATTCTTGAACGAGGGCAAGAAGTTTTTCATCTCCTTTTGAACGTTTTCGTTGGAAGTCATTTGTGCCGTTGATACGTTATACAGAGTTTTCACAGAAAATATGCACATACCGTCAAATTTTTCCGTTGATTTTGCATGGATCAGATATCTTCTGAAAATGTTCTTACTTTTCAAAAATTCATCGTGGGGAGCGGCAATATTGCTTGCTGTAATGCCGACGATAAATTTAATGCTTGGCTCTTTAACGAGATTCTGCCAATTCTGCAAGCATTGCTTGTACGGTTGCGTCGCATGCTCAAATCCCCAATAAATCTGTGGCATTATGTAGTCAACATACCCCTTCTTTGAAAGAATCGTATCGATATCAAGGCAGCATGACATTCTTACGTTCTGTATATTTCCTGCAGGAGAAATACCGAAAAGAACGTTTTTATTTTCCCTTTTAACTGCGGAATAAAGTCCTTCTACCAACTTATTTATATTGTCCTTACGGAACAAATTACGGTTGGAAAATCCCGATTTTTTAAACGTCGCATTATCAAATTCATCAGGGATTCCCGATGGATAGAAATAATCATCCATATGAACACCGTCAACGTCATAATAGCGGACTATCTCTGCCGCACCGTCTATAATAAGCTGACGAACATCTTCGTATGCTACGTTAAGGTAGAAAAAGTCTTTATGCCTATAAACGTAATTGGGATATTTTTTGGGTTTATCATACCATTGGCGGAGTTTATAGTTAACGTTGATTATTTCAAAAGTTTTAGCATTGGAATATGCTCTCATAGGGTTTATCCATGCCTGAAAACTCAAATCAGCCTCGTGTGCTTCCTCAATCATAACTTTTAATGGGTCATACGAGCCGTAAAGACCGTATCCCCCCAACGCAACGTCAGACCACGGATAATACGCAGAGGGATAGAAACTGTCTCCGTATGGACGGACCTGAACAATAACCGTATTAAAACCGTCCTCTGCGAGTTTTTTACAAAGATTTCCGAAGATTTCACGAAGTGATTCCTCGTCACGCTGTGAGCCATCAGCAAGAACGCCAGCCAAATCATATTGGGATATCCAGACCGCCTTCATAATTTCGTAATTAAGCGGAACGTAGTCGCTGTTTGCACCTTCTTTAAGTTCCCCTCTCGCTTCAACAAGCGGATCCGTGTATGGCTCGTCAGGGTCTATATAAACTCCATCTTTTCTGATGGTAAGAAATACTTGCGTTCCCTTTTCAACCTTCGTGCCAACCTCATAGTCCGTTTTCATAACATGTCCGACCTGAAAGGAATCTGTCTTGTCAAATTCCTCGGTAAATTTGCATTTAAGTCCAAGTTTTTCCAAAACGGATTGCGCCTGACTGAGAGACATGTTTTTCAAATCGGGAACGGTTACGGTTCCATCTTCGTTAATATAATCATTTATATCGATTGATATTTCAGTTCCAGAGTTTTCGCTCCCCGAACCGTCAGAGCATCCAACGGATAAAAGAAGCATAAAAACCACAAGCAAAAATGAAATCACACGTTTTTTCATAATTCGTCCCTTTACGTTTTTTAACTTTCTTTAATAAGTGACAGACATCGCCGCTTCCGTTTTCACAGTGACGCGGCGATGCCCCAGACACGAACTAACTATTACTTATCCGCAGCAGCATACTATGATAATGGCGATAAGAATGATTATCCAGCAGTTATTATTGCCGAAAAAAGAATCGAAGCAAGCCATAGTCAATCCTCCTTCCACAAAACATAGGAAGTACCGTTTCCCGATACCTTACTTTTATATTATGCTTGGAGGTTTTGATATGTGATATATTTACATTCAGTATGATATTTTATTATTGGGAATAATTTTAAAGTCAGGAAGGAAGTTCTTCATTTCTTTTTTCACGCCTTCGTTGGTGGATGGATTTGCCGTAAGCACGTTGTAAAGAGTGCCAACGGAGAAAACGCAGATTCCGTCAAACATATCCGTTGACTGAGCGTGAAGCAAATATCTCCTGAAAATATCCTTGTTATTGATAAATTCACCCGTAGGCTCTGCAATATTGCTTGCTGTGATACCTATCATAAATTTTATGCTCGGTTCTTTAACGAGTTTCTGCCAATTCTGCAAGCATTGTTTGAAAGGCTGTGTATCATGCTCAAACCCCCAATAAATCTGTGGCATGATATAGTCGACAAATCCTTTTTGGGACAGGATAAGGTCTATATCGAGACAGCAGGACAATCTTACGTTCTGAATATTTCCCGCAGGAGAAATACCGAAAAGAACGTTTTTGTTTTCCTTTTTAACCGCTGAATAAAGTCCTTTCACCAACTTACTTATGTTAGCCTTTCGGAACTGAGTTCTTGAAAATTCTCCCGATTCCTTAAAAGGTGCATCGTCAAAATCGTTGGGAATTCCCGATGGATAGAAATAATCATCCATATGGATACCGTCAACGTCATAATAGCGGACTATTTCTGCCGCACCGTCTATGATAAGTTGACGAACCTCATCGTAAGCAACGTTAAGATAATAGTTGGTTTTATGCTTGTATATGTAGTTTGGATACTTTTCGGGATTGTCATACCACACGCGTGTCTTATAAGAAACGTTTATAAGTTCAAAGGTATTGTCCTTGCTGTAAGCTCTCATAGGATTTATCCATGCCTGAAAACTCAAATCAGCATCATGTGCTTCTTCAATCATAACTTTGAGAGGATCATAAGATGCATAAAGACCGTATGACCCCATAACGTATTCAGACCATGGGTAATATGCAGATGGATAGAAACTGTCGCCGTAGGGGCGAACCTGAACAATAACCGTATTGTACCCGTCCTTTACAAGACTTTCGCAAAGATTTCCGAAGATTTCACGCAGGGATTCTTCAGAGCGTAGCGTTGAATCTCTCAAAACGCTTTTGAGGTCAAACTGTGATATCCAGACCGCCTTCATAGTTTCATAATTAAGAGGCTTATAATCGCTGTTTGCACCCTGTTCAAGGTCTCCTCTTGCTTCCACAAGAGGATCCGTATAAGGTTCGTTGGGGTCTATAAACTTTCCTTCTTTACGAATTGTAAGAAATATCTGAGTTCCCTTTTTAACCTTTTCTCCCGCTTCATAGTCCGTTCTCATAACGTGACCAACTTCGAATTTATCGGTTTTGTCATATTCTTCCGTGAATTTGCTCTTGAGACCAAGTTGTTTAAGCAAAGCTCTTGCCTGTTCAAGAGGCATATTTGTAAGATCTGGAACGGTTATCGTTCCGTCATCGTTGATATACTGATTCGTATCAATGGATATCTCCGCTTCGTTTGATGCGGAGTTGCTTTCCGAAGGGGACGAAGTATCTTTTCCGTCACCGCAAGCGGTAAATGAAAGAATCATAAAAACCATCAGCAGAAACGAAATTATGCGTTTTGTCATAACTTTTACCTCTCTATTTTTATAAACGTTTTTTAATTCTTTTCCTTTTTAAATTTTCCTACAAATCCTCTACATCTATCTCTTTGAATCCTTCTCCGAAAACTGCATTTGCACTTGTAACGATAAGAAACGCATCGGAAGCATTTTCTTCAACTATCTGTCTGAGAATTGGAAGCTGTTGTTTCTTTACGGCACAAAGGGTTATTTTCTTTTTATTACCCGTATATGCACCCGTGCCGTCAATAATAGTTGCCCCAATCTCCATTTTATTCATAAAGAGAGAAACCATCTTTTCATGGTCATAATTTATTATATAAACCAAAGCCGCTTCGTCAGGTCCATATAAAACGTAGTTCATAACCAACGTCTGAACGAAAATCGTTATAGTAGCATACAGAGCCACCTTATAATCCTTGAACACAACCGCCGACAGCAGAACAACCGCCGCATCCGTCCCCCACATTATAGTTCCCGTTTTGATATGACGAAACTTTCTTCGAAGAAGTTTTACTATAATATCCGTTCCGCCCGTCGTTGCATTCCCCTTAAACACGAAGGCAAGTCCGAACGCCATGAAGAATCCACCAAATATGGAACATAGCATTTTATCGTCCAGATTTGGAGCGAACGGGGCTAAAACATCGATAAAAGCGGAAGAAAGTGCCGTTGCAGCCAACGTTGAAATCAAAAAGTCTTTTCCCAAAAAAATAAAAGCGGATATAAGCAAAGGTATATTCATGGCAAAGACCGTAATGCCAACGGTTAATTCGGGAATAAAATGGCTGATAATAATAGCTATACCCGAAAGACCGCCTGGAGTTAAATCATTCGGTTCGAGGAACAAACTAACACCTGCTGCATAACAAGCACATCCTATAACGATATATAAATAATTTTTCACGTACCGAGTTACTTTAGACTTCACTTTACACTTCCTTTTTATCGTATTCAAGCAATTTTATGATAACACACTTTTAACTCTTTGTCAATGCATTTTATCATGGGGTATTTATATTTTTGCAGATCAAAGAAGAAACACCCATAAATACTACGGACAAATTAAAGTCACTTATGAAAGAAATCAATAAAACGAATGAAGTGGCAAAAATTCTTCCATAAAGTTTAATTTTTGCATCAAAACTGTTATCTCTTTCTTCTTTTTTCATCTGTCTGAATGACCGAAGAATATTCCCACCGTCAAGGCTGTCTATTGGTAAAAGATTAAGGAACGCAAGGGACATATTTGCGTAAAAAAGTTCCGTATATCCTAAAAGCAACGATAAAACACCAAATGCAATGTTAAAAAACGGTCCTGAAAAAGAAATAAAAATATCAGTTTTATAGGACGTTTTGTATTTGTTGTATTTTATATTGAAATTGAAAAAACCAAATGTAAAATTGCTCACTTTACTTCCCGAAATTTTCATCGCAAAAAGATGTCCCATTTCATGAGCCAGAGCAGAAAGCATTACACATACAAAGGTTTTTTCACCATTGAGAAGATAAAGTATGAAAAGTGATATTACTCCCGCAGGATTTATTTTAATATGTGGATTATTTTCCTTTTCTGACACTTTTTCCTCCAATCAACGAATTTTTGAAAGCATCGGAAAAGGAAACGTTACGCGGTACGTATTCACCACCGAAGTTTCCCGCCGAAATGGATTCATTTTCCCGTTCATAGTGGATTTTCAGCGAAAGAACAAGCATAAAAAGCAAAATCAAATAAAAAAACAGGTTTTTCCCTTTTTGTCCGTTTTCTGCTCTTTTATTCAACATAACCGCCCCTTTATCTTTTAAA
>JAZOCZ010000266.1:0-5840 GCA_045596755.1 Eubacteriales bacterium
CATAAACAAAAAGTATGCCTACACCGTTGAATTTGACAGCGACGAGCTTATAAAAAAATCAATAGCACACATAAAAGAAAAACTGTTTATTTCTCAACTCACCTACACTACTTCCATTGGTAAACAAAAAGCAGAAATGGATCAATATGAAGTGGAAAAAGGTGAATCCTTCACAGTTTCCAAAACAAGAACAGAAACGCTCAGAAGTGCCCAAGGAAGCAAAATAAAATATGACCTTGTTGGAAAAGTTGCAGAAGGAACATTGCTCACAAGAAAGACCATCTGCAAAATTTTATCAGGCATTGGCGAAGATAAAATATATATGTTCAGAAACAATCCCGAAGAATTCATTTCAAAGGTTATAAGGCTTATAAACGAACAAAAGGCATCAATAATTGTTGACCACATTTCTTATGACCAGATAAGCGGAGAATACGACAACGATATTTTCACAGCCGAAAAAAGCCGTGAAAAGCTTGAAAAAGCCTTCAAAGCTGAAAAGGCTATTCAGGACTACGTTTTCACAGACGGAACTGCTGAAAAAAGCATTGAACGCAAATTTGCCGAATCTCTTGACAACGCTGAAGAAGTTTGCGTATATGCAAAGCTTCCTCGTGGTTTTCATATTCCAACTCCTGTTGGAAACTACTCACCAGACTGGGCAATAGCATTCAACGAAGGCACAGTTAAGCATATTTATTTCATTGCTGAAACCAAAGGCACTATGGAAAGTCTGAATCTCCGTCCCATTGAACAAGCAAAAATAAAATGTGCTAAAAAGCTATTCAATGACATCTCCACAAGCAACGTAAAATATCACGACGTGGACAGCTACGCCCGCTTGCTTGAAATAATGAATAATATTTAGAAAACGTTCTTTAAATTAAATAGTCAAATTATCATAAGTGAGGTAATTATGGAAAACAACGAATATATAAATATTCCCGAAGATTATTCAAGAATAGAGCTGAACCGACTTTACCGTGAAAAAGGGATAGAAAACAAAACGTCAGTGAAATTAAGAAAATATTTTAATGCTTTTGCTCACTTATACGGTGCTTTGCCTCTCACAAAGGCTTTTGAAATAGTTTCAAGTCAAAACAACGCAGACGTTACTGAAGAAGTGTTTTATGATTTTGCAGAAATTGCACGTCACGAAAACGAGAATTATTTCATTCTTGGAGCGGAAGATATTTACATAGACGGAAAGCCTACAACAATTGAAGAAAAAATTATTGTTGAGCCGTGTCTTACTGATAATTTTGACGCTTATCACGAAATTCTCCGACAACAAAATCACAAACCTTTTTACATTCCCTGTAAAACCACACTTTTAAAATACAATTCTCCCGATTTTTTTGAGCCAACAGAAGAAACAGATGCAATTCTTAATTTCTTTAAAAACACTCTCAAATTTGACGAAGAAAAAAGTATGTATTTTCTGCAAGAAATTATGCTATATTTCTCTGCGGGAGATATTGAAAAGCCATATCACTATATTCTTGAACATTTCTCAAAAATAAAACTATTTAAAAAAGAAAAACAATGGATAAAGTTTTCAGAGTTATTAATGGAACTCAACAACAACGCCAGAACGCCTTTTAATTGCGGACATACTCCAAATGAGATAAGAAAACTCGTTCCTGCTGGTCCTGTAAGCGAGATAACCATTGGGGAAAACATGAAAAAAATGCTCGCAGACGGAACTATATCAGCCACGGACGTGATTGAACAGGTAGAAAAAAGCGATGTTCCACGAGAGGTCAAGAAAAACATTTTTCAAATGATGGAGGATATAGGCATTCCAAAATTTTCTGAAAACACAAGCTCCACCAAAAAAGTGGGAAGAAACGATCCTTGCCCTTGTGGAAGCGGCAAAAAATATAAAAAATGTTGTGGTAGCGTTTCGTGAAAATTAGAATAAATTGAAGGTAATTTTCTCTCTTCAAATACATATCCACATAAAAAACTCGCCTGCTGGTTTATCACCACAGGCGAGTTTTCTAAATAAAGTATCCGTTATACCAAAGTCGCTATTTTTTGGTCACAGAAGCCTCATACTATCATTCAATCATAAAAAATCACTTTTTGTATGTAGATATTTTCTTCCAATTAGTTGGAAAACCCATATATTTATAAAGGTCCGTCTCAGTCATTGCATTTGTTGAATCAACATAGTGCTTTAAAATTCGAGAAAGACTGGATTTAAATTTTTTAAAATCTTCGTCCGATAAAAAATATCTGAAAGAAATTACAACAGAAAACAAATCATGTTTTCCAAATACATACTGTGATCCGTTTTTTTGAATTCCAAGTTTCTTATGAATATCCGTGCTCGGAATGTCATTTTTAGTTTTGTAAGAATATAACCGCTCATTATGAGCACAAACATTTCTGAATTTTGTTATTACGCTCAAATGTTGGTCAAGTTGCTTTTCGTTCACCTTTTCAAAATTTTTAGAAATCTTAACCTTAATATCAGGCGTAACAAAGCTATAAAACTTTGAAAGAGAACCAAAAGTAATTCCACTAACAAGCACCCAAAGTGGAACATTTCCATATGTTTCTCTCTGATGGTTAATGTATGGATAATCACTATTGCGGTTTGCAAGGTGATCTAAAGTGGAAATCAATCGAGCTACATCCGATGAATAACGTGATACATTTGTGTAGCTGGAAGGATTCAAATAATGAGTTTGGGATTCGCCATGCTTGTCTGTAAAATAATACGAAATTAAAGAACGCATATGTCGCTCAATTTTTAATATATATTTTAAAAACAACTCACGAAGATTTTCATCGAATTTATAAAGCGAAACAATATCTTCAAAGGTTATTCCATCTTTATATTTATTGGTTGTGGGATTTTTAAAAGGAGTCTTATATCCGCCTATTAAGCTGAAGTATCCAATATGCTGAAGCATTTTCTTCGCATATTCTCGATCAGATATAGTTAGATTTTTGATATCTATCAAATGGTTAATTTAATCATCAAAAGATAAAAATGGTTTCGGCATAATTACTCCTTTGTATAAAAGTAAAGGAGCCCCCGCAGGAACTCCCTTGGTTGCAGGCCACTCAGGCTTCTGCAACTCGATCACTGAACACATTATACACCTCAAAATGAATTTTGTCAATACATTGTCAATACATTTAGAAAATATTTTTGTGTTCGATTATAGTATATTCAAAGTCCATCAAGTTGATACATTCAAAAATTGCACCAAACTAATGAAATTGTAAGGATACAAAACAGCTAAAAAACATTTTATCATTTTTCCCTCAAAAAACGTTTAAGCAAAAATGCGAGAAAATCAGGGGAAATTCATTTAATCACAAAATTCCAGCGTTTTATGTTTTAAAAATCACAAAATTCCGACCATCTCAGTCGCTAAAATCACAAAATTCCAAAGTTGTTTTTACTCCTTGATTCTCTTTTCATATTCATCAATACGAACTTTACCCGCAAGTGCGGCATCACGATATTCAACAGCCCACGTTGACCAAGTCAGAAACTCTAATTTGGTCATTTTCTTTTTCAACAATCTTGCATAATGTGCTTTATATGCACGATTATATGCAAGCCACACTGGATCGCTTTTACATTTATCCTCATACTTCTTATGAGCACCGATATCACGGCAGGTTTTTCCGTTTGCACCTTTGACAACTCGCTCACAGAAGTCATAGTATCTACCCGACGTCAGCAAAAAATACTTTCCACAATGTTCGCAACGCTTTGGAATATATCCCTGACGAAGTCCACGGAAAAAGTCAAAATACAGAAAAGAAGATAAATTATCAAATGTATAAACATCGCACCACACAGATTTCTTTCCAACTTCACCGCTTTACAAGTAAGTTTCATATCACATGATGCTTTAATTATTCTTCTGCTATTACGGTCCTTTTCATATTTTTCAAAAATAGTTGCAATCTCATCTTCATCAACGTACCTTCCCTTTGAATGGATATATTGGTCGAGAAATTTTCCGTAAGTTTCTTCAAGATACAATAGTGTATCAGCAAATTCAATATAGGGTTCTATCAAATCACGAAGTGCTCTATTGAGTATTTCTGCACCAGAATAATCTTCAACCTCAATATCGTCATCATACCAGAACGGACGAAAATGAAGCATCTCTTCGTTAGAATTCGAAACATCGTCAAGTACATAACTATCATAAAACTCATAGTTTTGTTCTTCATTGTATTTTTCGTCATCGCTCAAAATTCTATTTATACTATCATAATGACCACCATTCTCAATATATTTTTCCGCCTTTTCATAAGCATTTATATTCTTCGTTGTATCATCAAACTGACGGTCAAACATACTTGAATGTTTATTAAGACAATGAAACAAATTCGAGTAATCCATCTCCTCTAAAACTACAACGTGCTTATACAGTGGCATTTTCAGCATAAGATTTTTTATATAATTCAGATGTCTTTGAGCAGCATAAACGTTCTCATCATACTCATTCCAGGCGTCATAATTGTCGTCAAATTTGAAAAGCAAAAGCTCCAACAATCGTTTCAATTCATCTCTTGTTTCTTTAATCTCGCTCACTTTATAATTGAAAAGCTTACACAAAACCTCGCAAATCATAAAGCTAAAATAACGGTTCTTAATTTTCAAGAATTGCTATTAACCTATCGTAAAATTCTTGACGAATTGAGAGGTGAAACGAATGGCAATAGTTGAATGTATTCCTGAGAAAAAACAAACTCCAAGTGCTCAAAAAGGTGTAATTGAATACTGCATACAGCCTTCCAAAACATTGGACGAAGGAGAACAGCTTGCATACGTTTCAGGGCATAACTGCATTACTGAATTTGCAAACGAATCATTCCTTGCAACACAAAAAGTTTTCGGACATAAACCCGACAGCATAAGATTCTATCACTACGTTCAATCTTTTAAAAGTGGTGAAAAAATCGATCCGAAAGTTGCTCACCAGATAGGTTTAGAACTTGCAAGTGGTTTTGGTAATCGTGAAGTGCTTGTTGCAACACACATTGACAAAGAGCATATACACAATCATCTTGTTGTATGTGCCTACGATATTGAAAGTGGAAAGAAGCTTCACAACAACAAATTCTTTCTTGGTGACATAAGAGCATTGAGTGATAAAATCTGTTCTGAACATGGGCTTGAAGTTCTTGAAGCATATAACCCACGTAAGAAATCCACTCGACCTGGTCCCAAAGAATATCGTGCTGCCTTAAACGGAAATAGCTGGAAGATACAACTATGTGTTGCCATTGATTACTGTATGGAACGAAGCAAAAACAAAGAAGAATTTAAAAGTGAAATGGAAAATCTCGGATATGAAGTGATATGGACGCCTGAGAGAAAATATATCACTTATATTCTTAAAGACGAAAACGGAAAAGAAAAACGTGTCAGAGATGCAAAGCTTCACGATGAAAAATATCTAAAGGAGAATATGGAATATGAGTTCAAATCAAAATTATATGGATACGCTCAAGGCGAAGAACGTTCCTCCTTCCCTCGCCAAAGAAACGGTTCAGATAAGCAAAGAGGACTGGGACAAGCTGATGAATATACTTCATTTCATGAAGGCACTTACAGCCGAAATTTCGACGCAGAAAGCGAGTTTGGAGTCGGATGCGAACAAGTACTCGGAGGAGATGATAAAAGCCGCCACAGAGCAAAAACAAGCGGCAGAAAGGGCGATGAAAACAATAACAAAAGAAGCGATAACACAAGTTCAGGAAGCCAGCGAGAGAGCTTCAAGAATAATGAACAGACGAATTTTTCTGGACGAAGCACTATGGTGGCTACGCCTCATTCTCACAGCAGCACCGATGAT
>JAZOCZ010000267.1:0-10389 GCA_045596755.1 Eubacteriales bacterium
TTTTGTTGTTTTTGACTAAATTTATAAAAACCTATTGAATATTGAAAGCTTTCGGGTTATAATAAGTATATATTTTTTAGAAAGGAGGTTTCGAGCGAATCTTTTTATTCAAGAAAGATTCAATCTATTGATGAATATGAAGACAAACGTTTTTATTCCACAAAATAATAATTCGTCAAACGACTTTCTCAAATCAATAAATGAATTTTCTTCTGAAAACGTTAAATGCCCTTTTGAAAAAAAGAAAAAGAAACTATTTACATTTTCTTCCTTTATGACTTTTTTTACGTTTACTTTTTTTATCGGAATTTTTGTTTATTCTCTTTATAATATTTCAATTAACATTATGGACTCGAAGAGTTCGGATAATTTTTATGAATCCATTAAAATTTCAACAACAGCAGAAAGTGCGGTTACCAAGCCCAAACCAATAAAGCAGGGAAGTGCATCCAACGATTTATTATCGTTAATAGGCGGAGAAAAAGATTTAATTGATTTCGACGTCGCAGAACCCCCTGAATACTACAAAAATATATATAATACTCTTGTAAACCTCTCGAATACAAACGGAGATGTTTACGGTTGGATTCGAATAAACGGAACTGTTGTAGATTATCCTATTTTACTTGGAACTGATAATAAATATTATATGTCCCACACTTACGACGGCATTCAAAGACGAGCGGGGTCTATTATGGCAGATTGCAGAACGAGAGAAAATCTTCTTGATAATCTTAATCTCGTTATATATGGTCATTGTATGACGGATGGAAGTATGTTTCGTTGCATTAAAGATTTTTACGACAAAAAATCAACAAGAAAAGCCGTTGCAGAGAAAATGGAAATTGAAATTATAACCCTCGACGGTGTTTACGTGTATAAATTCTTCGCAACTTATCGAACGGAGGATCATTCTTATATTAAAATGTCTTTCGCGTCAAAAGATGCATATTACAACTATTTGACCGAAAGAATAGATTTGTCACCGGTTAAATTGAACAGACCATATTCCGGTAATTCAAGAATAGTTTCATTGATAACTTGCACAAACGTTGCAAGCGAGCCGGACGGAAGATACGTATTAACCGGCATTATGACCGAGTTCATATCTTTTTAGTATATTCAAAACTTTTTATATCGAGGTTTAAATGGAAAAAATTATTTATTCTGAATCCGTACAGCAAACAGAAAATGCAGGATATGAATTTGCAGGAATGCTCAAAGCAGGTGATTTTGTTGCTATGAATGGGGAATTAGGAGCAGGAAAAACCGCTTTCACTCGTGGAATAGTTGCAAGACTCGTTCCCGAATGTGCTTCAAGCGTACATAGTCCTACTTTTACAATAGTTAACGAATATGAAGGCGAAGGGATTAACGTCTATCATTTTGATTTTTACAGATTGAAAAACGAAGATGATCTTTACGCCTGCGGATTTGACGATTATTTTTCCCGCGGCGGTGTTGTAGTCGCAGAATGGGCAGATATGTTTGATGCTGGATGGAGCGGAAAAACATATAATGTTTTTATAAAAAAAGACGGAGAAAAGAGGATTATTGAAATATGCTGATTTTTGGACTTGATACAACTTCCGTTACCGCTTCAGCGTCTGTTGCTGAAATAGAGAATGGCAGAGCGATAAAATATTCCCTTTTCACAGTCAAAACTGAATTAAAGCATAGTGAAAACATTATGTTGATGATTGATGAAGCATTAAAATTATACGGTGTCAGCATTGATGACGTTGACCTTTTTGCCGTAACCACAGGCCCGGGTTCTTTCACAGGCGTCAGAATTGGTGTTACAACCGTCAAGGGATTGGCTTTCGCTAAAAATAAACCTTGTGTCGACGTTTCATCTCTTGAAGCAGTTGCGTATAACCAAAGCACTGATTCTTTAATTTGTCCTCTTATGGATGCTCGAAGAGAACAATTTTATTACGCTCTTTTTAAGTGGGAGGATGATGCTCTTGTAAGACTTTGTGAAGATACAGCGGATTCGGCAGAAAGTATAACAAAAAAAATAGATTCTTACAAAAAAGCAGTTATCTGTGGAGACGGTTCTGACGTATTTAAAGGATTGTATAACGGAACATGCAATTTGTTTTACGCAAGGGATAGCGTCAGAGAACAAAACGCTTTAGCAGTTGCTCTTTGTGGATACGAAAAATACATGAATAATAAAAAAATATCTTGTGGAGAACTTAATCCCGTTTATTTACGCCCTTCGCAAGCAGAAAGAACTTCAAAGGAGAACAAATAATTATGAAAATAGCAATCGGTTCAGACCACGGCGGATTTAAAATGAAAGAAGAAATTCTTGCCTATCTCAAATCCAAAAATATAGAATATTTTGATTTTGGAACATACGCAGAAGAAAGTTGCGATTATCCTGTATTCGCAAAAAAAGTTGCAAACGCAGTTGCATGCGGTGAATACGAAAAAGGAATTCTTTTTTGTGGAACAGGTATTGGAATGAGTATTGCTGCAAATAAAGTTAAAGGTGTGCGTTCCGCTTCCGTAACAAACGAATACTGTGCTGAATTCACAAGAAGACACAATGACCTGAATGTTCTTTGTCTTGGCGGTAGAACGGTTGGAATTGAAATTGCAAAAAAAATTGTTGATATTTTTATAGAAACCCCCTTTGACGGTGGAAGACATTCTACCCGAGTGGAGATGTACGAAATAAATGAATAGAAGAATACTTAGTACGGTTCTCGAAGAGTTTGCTGAAAAAAGGGTTTCAGCACGTTCAGAAGCCGAAAGAAAAAAGAAAAAGCTGTATATGGATATTCCGGCATTAGAAAAAATTGACATTGATATTTCTTCCTGCGGATTCAAACTTATGAAAGCGTCGCTTGACGAAAGTGAGAACTATGATGCCGCCCTTGAAAGAATCAAAGAAGAAACGTCGGAATTGAGAAAAAAAAGAAAAATGCTTTTAGCAGAATATAACTTGCCTGAAAACGTTTGTGACCCAATATATAGTTGCAAAAATTGTAACGATACAGGTTACAAGGATGGAAAAATGTGTGATTGTCTTAAAAAGGCTGTTGCTATTCTTTCTTATAAGGAATCAGGGCTTGGGACGGCATTGGCTTCCCAGACGTTTGATAATTTCAATCTTAGTTATTATCTTGCAGGAAACGATTCAGAAGTATTTGAACATATGTCGAGCCTTTATATGAAAGCAAAATCCTATGCTGAAAACTTTAATCGTAATGATAATCTTCTGATGATTGGTGGAACAGGGCTCGGAAAAACTCATTTATCCACCGCAATCGCTAAAACCATTATTGAAAAAGGATATACCGTTGTATACGAAAGTGCACAGAAAATTTTTGACATTTTTGAAGACAAAAAATTTGGCAGAACCCCCGATGCAGACACAGAAAAATTCAGCAACGCAGATTTATTGATTATCGACGATTTAGGCACAGAACATATTACCCAATTTACAGTTTCCGTTTTGTACAACTTGATAAACGAAAGATGTAATAATTCAAAAGCAATGATAATAAGCACAAATTTAACGCCTGATGAATTAAAAAATACATATAAACCAAGAATTTTTTCAAGGTTATTGGGCGAATTCAAATTTATGCCCTTCCGAGGAAGAGATGTTCGTCTTCAAAAATTAGGAGAATAATCAATGAAAAAAGTCACTATTTACACAGATGGTGCTTGTAAAGGTAATCCTGGTGCAGGCGGATATGGAACAATACTTGTGTATAATGGCTATGAAAAAGAACTTTCAGGTGGTTTCATTGAAACAACAAACAACCGAATGGAACTAACGGCAGCTATTGTAGGATTGGAAGCATTAAAAGAACCTTGCGAGGTTGTTTTATACAGCGACTCCAAATATTTGATTGATTCCATAACTAAAGAGTGGGTTTACAGTTGGAAGAAAAAAGGATGGAAAAAATCCGACGGTTCTCACGCTTTAAATGTAGATCTTTGGCAAAAACTTCTCAATCTATTAGATGTTCATTCAGTTAGTTTTGTTTGGGTAAAAGGCCATGCAGGTCACAAGTACAACGAACGATGTGACACATTGGCTGTTGAAGCAGCTGAAAAAGCAAAAATTTCGGGTATAAACGTTTAATTATTTAAATTTGTATTTTTTTATATTTATAATTATGAAACCTAATATTATCTCAAATTTAATTTCTGTAATTTTATTCTTCGCAAGTATTTTCACAAGTTGCTCTCACAACATTGGTAACGGTAATATAACGCCTCCCGAGCCAGAGCCAATTTATACACTTGTAGAAAATTTGTACACATATAATATTCCAGAACGTTATTATTCCGATGGAATAAGAAATATAGTCAAGCGTTCAAGACAAATAAAAGAAATTTCCTGGAATCCCGCAGTTGACCTTGAAGCGTTTAATGGAGATTACGATTTCAAAAAAGGTATTGAAGTTATAGGAATTCCATATAGTCAACCCGTTTTTAATGGAAAATTTTTGATTTATCAAACGAGTTTAGATGAATTTTTATCAGAAAGCAAAAAGCCCAATAGTAAATTTTATACAGAAAAAGGCACCTACGAAGAACCTTCCACGTATTACGGCATGGATTGCAGTGCTTTCGTAAGTTATGCTTGGAATTGCAAAAATCGTTTGACTGCAAAAAACTTATCTCAATTCGGCGATTATAACGGTAATTCGTTAAATTCCGTCCAGGTTGGAGATGCTTTAATCAGAACCGCAAACGGTGTTCACGCTGTTCTTGTTACAGGTGTAAAAGAGGATTCACACAACAATGTCGTTTGGGTTGAAATAACTGAACAAACTCCACCTTTGACAAAGCAAACGAGATACGGTGAAGGAGAATTATTTTCTATCGATGATTTTCTTTCCATATATCTTAACGATGGATTTAAGATTTACAGGAACACAGATTACAGGGATAAAACGCCATTTGTTCATTGTTGTTCATCGCCAATCGGAGAATATTGCGAGAAATGTTTTCCGTTAAACGAACATAAAAAAATCGAACATATCGAAACCATTGGAGATGTTATGCTTTTTGAAGCAGAGTTTTCACCTTTAAACCCTGATTCGGAAATTCATTTTACATACAGTCTATCGCACGTTCACCTTGGATATGAAAGATATATCACTGACAAGGAACACTATATACGAATGAGAAGCAAAATCGGGGGAACAGAATCCCTTCTCCTTATCCCACCTGAAACAAAAGTTGCCATCTTCGAAAAGGCATATGATGAAAAAGGCGAACTTTGGGGTAGAGCGCGTATTGATAACAAAGTCGGATGGCTTTATCTTGATTCATCAACGTATATAGGAGGATCTGTCACTCCCGGTGAAGAAATACCTATCCCTGAAGAAAGTTGTTCAAAAATTGAGTTTGATAAATACACATCCACTTACAAATGCATTTTGAACATCTCGGAAAATTCTTTCTTTCCTCAAAAGAAACTCCAGATTTTTGCATACGATTCTGACGGAAACAAATATCTGGTAGGGGAGTACATAGGCGAACGTTCTTAAGTATTATCATCAGAATAACCCTGACGAAATTTCGTCAGGGTTATTTCCACATAATTTATTAAATTTTTCAGGATATAACTTCTTCACTTTTTTTAGAGTTTTCTAAATATGGGTGATATGTTGTAACGATTTTAGATACAGCGGTTTTAATATCAAAATCATCGTTAAACATATTCGCTTTGAGATACATCAAATCTTCTTCAAACTTTTCAGCGTCATATTCAATGGGCCTTCCTATGTAAATAAGCTCGTTTTTCGTGCTCTTGAGCTGTTCTTCATTCATAAGAATTTCCTCATAAAGTTTTTCACCTTCTCTGAGACCTGTGAAAATGATATTTATATCCTTATAAGGTGTATATCCTGAAAGTTTAATCAAATTTTCAGCCAAATCAAGAATCTTAACAGGCTTACCCATATCGAGAATAAAGATTTCTCCGCCCTTTGCGTATGCACCCGCCATCATAACAAGGCATACCGCTTCAGGAATCGTCATGAAAAATCTTGTAATTTCAGGATGAGTTACCTTTACAGGACCACCGTCACGAATTTGCTTTTTGAAAAGAGGAATAACACTTCCGTTGCTTCCGAGAACGTTACCAAAGCGAACGCAAGCAAATATGGTTTCCGATTTTTTTGACATTCCCTGAACAATCATTTCACACATTCTCTTGGATGCGCCCATGATGTTAGTAGGATTAACAGCTTTATCCGTGGAAATCAAAACGAAACGTCCACATTTGTACTTTGATGCAGCCGTAGCAACACATCTCGTTCCAAAAACATTGTTCTTAATGCTTTCATGAGGATTATGTTCCATCAAAGGAACGTGTTTATGTGCTGCCGCATGATAAACAATATCAATTTTTCGAGTAGCAAAAATGTGATCTATTCTTACTTCATCCCTTACAGAAGCTATTATAACTTCCAAATCGAGATGCCCGCCATATAATGTCTTAAGTTCATTTTCAATGTCATAGGCTGAATTTTCATATATATCAAGAATAATAAGTTTTTTGGGGGTGTGTGCTGCGATTTGTCTGCAAAGCTCACTTCCTATCGAACCTCCACCGCCCGTAACAAGAACCGTTTTACCCGATATATATTCAGCAATTAAGTCGATATTAACTTTGACAGGAGCTCTCTCAAGAAGGTCTTCAATTGCAACCTCACGAACAGAAGAAGAAAGTCCATTCTTTTCTCTAATAGCATTGGAAATCAGAGGAAGAATTTTCAACGATCGACCTGTCTTCCTGCATATATCAAGAATTTTTGATTTTTCTTCAACAGTAATGGAAGGCATAGCGAGAATTATTTCATCAATTTTATATTTTTCCGCGGCTTCTTCTATTTTATCTCTGCCACCGTAAACTTTTGCCTTTGAAATATAATTACCGATTTTAGATGGATCATCGTCAATAAAGCAAACGACTCTTGAGTTTGAAAAGTTTTCACTTGAATCTATTTCTCTTGCCAAAAGATTGCCGCCTCTGCCAGCGCCAACAATCATTATTCTTCTGCCTTGATGAATCTCAACAGATGCTTTATTTTCATCAGATTCATGAGATATTGTTCGTTTGTTTGATAAATATATTCCGAACATTCTGTTTGCATATCTGACAAAGAGGAAAAAACTCGAAACGATAAAGAAATAGATGATAAATGTAGATACAGGAAGCCTGATATCATTTGCAACGTGAATCGCATCCACAAGAATAATGGAGGTTGAAGCAAATAAAATTGAAGAAATAGCACCTGCAATAACAACCTGAATAGCCTCTTCAATACTTGCAAATCTCCATACTCTGCTATAGAGTTTAAACATAAACATAACTGGAATTGTCTCTGCAACAAGAAAAGGGAAGGTATATTTATAAAGCTCAATATACTGAGCAGGTCTGTTAATAAATTCTTGTGTTGTTGCAATATCAACAGATGAAATTTTTATAGCCACCCAACCCGAAATAATAATGCATATAATGTCAACAAACATCATTACTATACGTGTAAGGTAACTTTTGTTCATATTATTTGTCATTTTCAAATCTCCTTGAATCTATACATTTTTATTTCGATTCATATCGATGTAATCCTGAAGAATTATCTGAGCAGATAAGGCATCAACAACGTTTTTCTTTTTGTTTTTGTTGTAATTAGTCTGGTTCAGATATGTATAAGCGGAAACAGTTGTAAGCCTTTCATCAAAAAAAACAATTTCCAAATCAATGTTTTTTTTCAGCATTTCCGCAAAAAGTCTTGTTTTTTCAGCTCTGAATGATTCTGAGCCATCCATGTTTTTTGGAAGTCCGAGAACTATAAGTTCGGCATTCAATTTTATTATTTCATCTGCACATTTTAGTGCCATCTCTGTAAGCCCACCAGCTTTTACAGTTGTTATCGCTGAAGCGATTATCTCGTTAACGTCGCAAACGGCAATACCAGTTCTTGCGTCTCCATAATCAATTCCAACAATTCTCATATTACTACATCCTAAATAAAATCATTTTATGTAATAATTATAAACTATTAAAATGATTTTGTCAACACATAAATATAATTATATAAATACATCACGAACAAAAAAATAAATATAAAATGTAAATAAATATATAAATACGTACATATTTCACTTTAACACTTTACAACGCTAAAGCGATGTGCTATAATTACAGCATCAGAAAGCGAGGAAATGTAATGGATTATAAAAACGAATCGATTTATAACGTTCTTTCATCCTTAGACAACGCAGATGAAATTAAGCTTTTGCTTGAAGATTTATGTACTTATAAAGAACTTGAATATCTGAATCAAAGATTAAGTAGTGCTATGATGTTATTGGAAGGTGCAACTTATCAGCAGGTAAGCGAAACAATTGATAACATTTCAACAGCGACGTTGAGCCGTGTCAGCAAATGCATTAAACACGGAAGCGGAGGCTACAGCGTTGTATTAACGAAATACATGAAAAATAAAAGGAAGGGGAGCTAATATGAAAATAATGCGTAAAGAAGACAGAATAATCAACGGTTTAAAAGAACTGTTTGATCAAAACGGATATAGATATTATAAAATGAGAAAATTCGAAGAATATTCATTATATATGGAGAATAAAAATTTTCTTTCAAGTGATAGAATTATCACGTTTAACCACAGCGGGAAACTTTTGGCGTTGAAACCTGACGTAACTCTTTCCATTGTCAAAAATGCAAAGGCTTATATAGGAAACACAGAGAAACTTTATTATCACGAAGGTGTTTACCGCTACGATAGAAAATCGCATGAATACAAAGAAATAAATCAGATTGGTCTTGAAGTAATGGGCAAAATTGATATTACTACTGATTGCGAAATATTGTCTCTCGCCTTGAAAGCATTGAACAAAATTTCCGATAAATATATGCTTTGTATTTCAAACACAGGTATAATAAGCGGATTATTCACGCATCTTGATATACGTTCGCTGGATGTTAAAAATCGAATTATAAATTCCATCAAAGAAAAAAGCAAACATACCCTTGAAGCGATATTAAATGAAATTTCAATTTCCGAAGAAGGTAAAAAAATGTTTTTTGACCTTTTAGACGGAAAAGTTCCTCAAATTGAAGAAACGAGATCAGCAGCGATTGAATTATATAATACCCTTGATTTTATGTACGAATTAGGCTACAAAGATAAAATCAAACTTGATTTTTCCATTATTAACGACCTTGATTATTACAACGGAACTGTATTTAACGGCTTCATTGATGGAATTCCCAAAGTTATTCTTTCAGGCGGAAGATATGACGGTTTGGTTGAAAAATTTGGAGCAAAAGTTGATGCGGAAGGATTTGCTATATATCTTGACGACCTATTATATCTTGATGATTATAATGAATACGACGTTGACGTTCTTTTGATTTATGACGAGAAAAATTCTCCAACCGAAGTATTAAAAAAAGCTGATGAGATAATTTCAAAAGGAGAAAGCGTCAGAATAGACAACCGTATTCCTTCTGATATCAAATTCAAAAGAAAGGAAACGCTTTAATATGTTGAACGTAGCTTTGCCTAAAGGCAGACTTGGTGATAAAGTATACAATCTCCTTGCATCTATCGGATATGAATGTAAAGAGATATTGGAAGATACAAGAAAACTCATCTTTGTTAATGAAGAAAATGGAGTAAAATATTTTTTGGTAAAACCTTCAGACGTTGCAATATATGTTGAAAACGGTGCCGCTGATATTGGTGTTGTTGGAAAAGATATATTACTCGAATCCGAATCCGACGTTTATGAATTGTTGGATTTAGGATTTGGAAAATGCCGTATGTGTGTTGCTGCAAAAAATGAGTTCAGAGATAACCCTTCAAGACCTCTCCGTGTTGCAACTAAATTTACCAATATTGCGAAGAATTACTATGATTCGATAAACAGAGAAATTGAAATTGTCAAACTCAATGGGTCTGTTGAACTGGCTCCAATCCTTGGTCTCTCAGACGTAATTGTAGACATTGTCGAAACAGGAAAAACCCTTGTTGAAAACGGACTATCGGTTAAAGAAGAAATAGTTCCAATAAGTGCAAGACTGATTGTTAATAAATCAAGTTACTTTTTCAAATCCGATGAAATAGATAAAATTGTTACTGAACTTGGCGGTGGTAAAAAATGATAAAAATTTTCAAAGATGATATACAGCTTGAAAAAATACTCAACAGAGAAATTCAGTCCTTTTGTAATCTTGAAAATACTGTAAAAGAAATCATTGAAAACGTTATAAAAAATGGTGATAAAGCTGTTATCCAATATACTCAAAAATTCGATTGTCCAGATTTAGAAAATCTTGAAGTAACCAAAGAAGAAATTGAAAACGGATATAACAATACA
>JAZOCZ010000268.1:0-4047 GCA_045596755.1 Eubacteriales bacterium
GACGTTGCTTTTTCCGAATTCGGAATTTGCAAGAATTACGCAAAGAGGATCCTTATAATAATTTTTATCTATAAAAAAGTTAAGATATCCTTTAACTGCATCAACCTTAGCTATTGTTCCGTCCGCCGTAAACAGAGCGGAAAGCTCCTCCGCGATGGCGATAGGAGATTTTTTAAGTGCCCCCGCGAATTTAAAGCAAGGGAGCGCTATATCGCCCATGGAACTGTCGGCAGGTTTGGAAAAAAGCGCAGATACGTCAACTCCTTCCACACCTTTTGATGTGAGATATTCGGATATTTTATCACTTATAAAAGTCTTTATTTTTTGCATTTTATACCCCTGAATAGTAAAAATCAAAAATTTAAAGGCTGTTACATAAGGGTCTGTTTTTTGCGACAGTCCTTTATGCAACAGCCCCATTTGTTACGCCACAGCGAAAACCGAGCAAATATATTCGGTTAACGTTTGCTGAACTGGGAAGCCTTACGAGCCTTCTTCAAGCCGTATTTCTTTCTTTCCTTCATACGAGGGTCACGAGTGAGAAGTCCTGCTTTTTTGAGAGCGGGCTTCAAATCAGCGTTGAACTGAAGCAATGCTCTTGCAACGCCATGTCTTACTGCGCCTGCCTGACCGGAAACGCCACCACCTACAACGGATACTTCAACGTCGAATTTGCCTTCTGTTGCTGTTGTAGCAAAGGGCTGACGAACGATGAGCTTCAATGTTTCGAGACCGAAATAATCATCGATATCTCTCTTGTTAACGGTTACAACGCCTGTACCAGGGTAAAGGCGAACTCTTGCAACAGACTTCTTTCTTCTGCCTGTGCCATAGAAATAAGGTTTCTTGGGTGTATACATTTTGTTTCTCCTCCTTATTTAACTTCGATAGCTTCGGGCTTCTGAGCCTGCTGCTTATGTTCAGCGTTCTTATAAACGTGGAGTCTTGTAAGACTTGCGGAACCGATCTTGTTCTTGGGAAGCATTCCCTTAACTGCGAGCATAACTGCCATTTCAGGCTTTGTGCTCATAAGTGTACGGTATTTAACGGATTTGAGTCCGCCAACGTAACCGGAATGACGGTAGTACATTTTTTGGTCAAGTTTTTTACCTGTAAGAACAACCTGACTTGCGTTGATAATAACTACACAGTCACCGCAATCTACGTGAGGTGTGTATTCGGGACGGTGTTTGCCGTTGAGCAAAGTAGCAGCAAGAGCGGCAACCTTACCAAGTGTTTTTCCGCTTGCATCGATGAGATACCACTTGCGCTCTACGTCTTCTTTTCTGAGCATGAATGTGGACATGATAATATCCCCTTCCGTATTTTTGATTTATTTATTTTTTTAACACAACTTAAAACGCCCTTTTTTGAGCGCTTCATCATTATACTACTTTTTTTCCATTTGTCAAGTACTTTTTTTAACTTTTTTTAAAATCGTGGTTTTTTCTTCATTTTCCTCGTTTTTTGAAGGATTTTGAAAGTCAGGGATTGATTTTTTGGGTTCAGTATGTTAAAATCGTGGAAAGCAAAGAACTAATGCTGAATTATGAATTTGTAATTCGGAATATATGAAAGCTGAATTCGTTTTTTTGCCCCTCAAAGCATAGTTTTCAAAGCATTACGAATTCCTCATTCCAAAATAAAAAGGAACTTTTATGAAACATTTCAAATCTATACAACCATTGCTCAGCTACACAAGGCGAGCTGTTGACACTTACAACATGATAGAACAAGGTGAGAAAATTGCTGTCGGTGTTTCAGGCGGAAAAGACAGTATGGCGCTCCTCTGCGCTATGAAAGCCTTATCCGTTTTTCATCCTTCCAATTTTTCCGTGGTCGCAATAACTCTCGATATGGGGTTTCCAAATGCAGACCTTTCCCCTATAAAAAAACTTTGCGAAGAATTGGAAGTAGAGCTTCATGTTGTAAAAACAGATATATTTGAAATAGTATTTAATATAAGGAAAGAAAAATGCCCCTGCTCCCTCTGTGCAAAGCTACGAAGAGGTGCATTACACGAAGCGGCGTTAAGCATAGGTTGCAAAAAAGTAGCATTAGGTCATCATTTCGATGATGCTGTCGAGACGTTTATGATGAACTTATTCAACGAGGGAAGAATCGGCTGTTTCTCTCCCGTCACCTATCTTGACAGAAAGGATATAACCCTTATACGTCCTTTTATTTATCTGCCCGAAAAAATGGTAACCGGATTTATAAACCGTGAAAATATCGAAATAACAAAAAAAGTCTGTCCGGAAGACGGGAATACGGACAGAGAAAAAATAAAACAATTACTATACTCCCTTGAAAAAGAAGACAAAGGTTTAAAACAACGAATTTTCGGAGCTATGGAACGTGGCGAAATAGACGGCTTCAAGGTTTCCGATTATTCAAGAAACAAGAAAAAGGCCTGATTATATAAATGCTGTGCGGTTGCTTAATTTATAAACCGCACAGCATCTGTTTTATTTATAATATTTAGTCTTATTCAATTTCAGGAAGGACTTTTTCGATAGTCTTGATTCGGTTTGAAAGCTTGTTGCTGAGAGATGAAATATATTCAGTAAGCTCGTTATGTTTGTCAACCCTTTCATTTGTCGAGAGCATGTCAAAGCATATGGAATAGAGAGTATCTGCCACTTTTTGAGTGTCCGACTTGAATTCAGACATGTTTGAATGATTTTTGCAATAATCAAGCATTTCTTTATAAGCGGCATACGAGCTTCTTACATATTTGCTATATTCATTAAATTGAAATCTGGTGTAAGATGTCAAATACCTCTCAAGATGAAATATAGAGGTGGAAAGATTTTCTACCCCTTCGTTGAACATATTCGCAACCTGTTCAAGTTCATTCAAATATTCAGCATCAACTTCCTTGCAGGTAGAACATACCCCACGAACATACTTATGCCCCATTGTCTCAATAGGCTTATAGGTGCTGTATGAACATTTCTTACAGGTAACGTAATCTTCAAATCCAGATTCAGTGCATGTAGGAGATTTTCCCAGATGATCTACCAAGGAATGACCGGTCGCCGCAACCATTTCCTGTTCTTTCAGAATCGTTCCACAAACGGAACAACGTTCACCGTCCGTCAAGCCTTCGACCTCACATTCAGGCTCTTTTCCTTCGATTATTTCAGATTTATGTCCTTTCGCATTTTCTCCTGTTTTGCCACAGACGGAACAAGAACTGTCCTCTGTGCAGGTAGGCTCCGACCATTTATGCCCCAATGCTTCGCCTTCCGTTTTTTTACAGTTTTCGCAAGTCTTTGCAATTTCACATGTTGCGTCCGCCCAAATGTGAGGAAGAACCTCGCCTTCCGTTACACCGCATTCAATACAAGTTTTAGGAGAATCGCAAGTCGCTTTCTTCCATTCATGTTTACATTCGCAAGAACAAAGAGAGAGCAACAAAGAAAGCAATATGATAAAAATCGTTATTTTTTTGATGAATTTCATTTCGTTCCTCTTATTTTTAAAAATGAACTTTCGTTTATCGAATTATGTCTTTTTTTACAGTTTACTCCATGCAGTCGGAAAAGTCAATACTTTTTACGTATTTTTTTTGATTACGCATCCCCATGAAATTAAAAAAGCTCAGAACCGTTTCCAATCCTGAACTTTCATGGAGCTGATGACGAGATTCGAACTCGTGACCTCATCCTTACCAAGGATGTGCGCTACCACCTGTGCCACATCAGCATTATTCAATTTGAGATTCGGAATGCGTAATTCGGAATAATTAAAAAGGTTTTCGTTTTCGGCAAAAATAACAAAGATTAAAAAACCATCATTTTATTGCCTGAATCCCGTTACTACCCACACCACTTACTTTTAAAGTCATAAAGCGGACTAAAAGTCCGCTTTATGTTTAATTCTGGAGCGGATTACGGGGCTCGAACCCGCCACCTCAACCTTGGCAAGGTTGCGCTCTACCAAATGAGCTAAATCCGCAGGTGGTGCCTCCGGTCGGAATTGAACCAACGACACGAGGATTTTCAGTCCTCTGCTCTACCAACTGAGCTACAGAGGCATATC
>JAZOCZ010000269.1:0-3260 GCA_045596755.1 Eubacteriales bacterium
TATGGAGTCATTTTAAAAAGACTTTCTATTTCGCCTTTGTTTTTCAATTCAATTTTATATTCTAATTTTTCAAATGATTTATTTTCAAAATATGGATTCTCTTCTACAACGGGACGATTCAGATATACATCAGAATATAACTTTTGTTTAAGTTCAATCAAATGTTCTTCTAAAAGAATAACTTTTATAACCATACCACCTTTTTTTACAATTCTTCCCATTTCATTCAAATCGGCAGGAGCAAAAATACTCAAAGCAACGTCTACAGTTTCATCTGTAACAGGAAGTTTATACGCGCTTGCGACAAATAAGGTTATATCGTTTATTCTCTTTTTGGCGTATGGAAGTGCTTCCTTCGATATATCCATTCCATAAAGTCTCGGAGATTTATTTGCATTCTCAAACGCCTTTTTAACTTCTCCTATATAATAACATTCACCGCAACCACATTCAAACACTATAGGATTTTCTTCTTGGCAGTCCAATGCAATTCGCGATACAGTATTCGCCAATGGTGCATAAAATCCTCTGTTCAAAAAATCGGTTCTTGCACAAACCATAGCTTTATCATCGCCATGACGTTTTTCTCCTGATGCATTCGACATCAAAAGATTTACGTATCCTTTTTTTGAAATATCGAAAGAATGATTATTTTTACAAATAAATCTTCCCGTTTCCTCAAACAATTCTTTTTTACAGACGGGACACATCAGAACATTCATCAATACATTACCTCGGAGTTTATTTATGATAAGGATAAGGAATATCAAGCTTTCACCGCTCGAATCAGAAATCTGTTTAAAAAGTAAATGCGAAAAAAAGTTAGGATTTGAAATTCTATCATACGAAATTCGCAAAAAATCACTTGACGCAAGAAGAAAAGGCGACGTTCATTTTTTATATACCATTGACGTTATATGCAAAAACGAAGAAAGAGTTTTAAAGCATGTAGACTCTTCTGACATTTTTGCTCATTCGGAAGAAGAATACAAAATTCCAGAAGGTAAGCCATCGGAAACACGGCCTGTTGTAGTTGGATTTGGTCCCGCAGGAATGTTCGCGGCACTTGCTCTTACAGAAGCAGGATTCAAGCCGTTGGTTATCGAGCGTGGCGAAGATGCAGACTCAAGGAAAAAGTCCGTTGACACATTTCATAGGTTAGGGATTCTCAACGAAGAATCAAACGTTCAATTTGGTGAAGGTGGTGCAGGAACATTTTCGGACGGTAAGCTCACCACTTCAAATTCCGACGTAAGAATCGGCTATGTACTGAAGCAATTAGCGTTACACGGAGCACAAAAGAACATTTTATACGATGCCAAACCTCATATTGGAACAGACGTTCTCATAAACGTGGTAAAAAACATAAGGGAAAAGATAAAATCCAAGGGCGGCGAGGTAAGATTCAACTCAAAATTAACGGATATAAAACTTGAAAATTCCAAATTAAAAGGTATCGAGATCAACGGCAAGGAATTCATAGAATGTGAAAACCTCATATTAGCCCTTGGTCACAGCGCAAGAGATACCTTTGAAATGCTTCTCAAAAGAGGACTTCCAATGGAGCAGAAGGCTTTTGCCATGGGTGTTCGTATTGAACATTCTCAAGAATTTATAAACGAAGCACAATACGGAAAATTCGCCAAATATCTTCCTGCCGCAGATTACAAACTTATATGTCATCTTCCATCGGGAAGCTCTGCTCACACGTTCTGTATGTGCCCAGGCGGATACGTTATGGCTTCCGCATCTGAAAAAGGCGGAATAGTTACAAATGGTGCAAGTGAATCAAAGCGTGACGGAACAAACGCAAACGCTGCTATACTTGTTCCACTAAAACCAAATCAATTTCCATCTTCTGATATATTAAGCGGTGCTTTCTGGCAACGTCAAATAGAACGTTCCTGCTTCGTCGCAGGTGGAGAAAACTATTTTGCACCAAGTCAGACCGCAAAGGATTTTATAAACGGAATAACCACAAAACAATTTGGTTCTGTTATACCCACATACAGACCTGGAGTCACCTTTTCAAATTTGAATAACGTTCTCCCCGTGGAAATAACATCCGTTTTAAAGGAAACACTTTTGGAGTTTGACAAACGTATTCCAAACTACGCGGATGAAAACGCCATCCTTACCGCACCAGAAACAAGAAGTACCTCACCTGTTAAAATGCTTCGTGATGAAATGAGACAATCTTCAATCAAGGGGATTTTCCCTTGCGGAGAAGGGGCAGGCTTCGCGGGTGGTATAATGTCTGCCGCAGTTGACGGCATCAAATGTGCAGAAAGCATTATTTTATCAAGATAAATAGTTATCATCTAAGTGAAAAGGATTTTATATGAAATTTTATATCGTTGATTGTTTTGCAGAAGAAAAATATCAAGGAAACGAGCTGCTGGTCATATTAGCTGATAGGTTTATAAGCGATGACGAACAGCAAAAAATCGCACGTGAGATAAATTTTTCGGAAACTGTATTTATTTTTTCAAAAGATAATGAACACGAACTGAGAATATGGACTCCAAACGTTGGAGAAGTTCCTTTTGCAGGACATCCCGTATTGGGTGCCGCATTCGTTATTCATAATTATGTTGAAAAACAACCGAGTGAGAAAATCGAGCTTAATATGAAAATTGGAAAAATATACGTCGGAATTTCAGAAACAACTTATACAACGAGACAAAACTCGCCAATTTTCGGAAACACGATCAAAAAAGAAGAAATCGCTGACATTTACGGAATATCTTCCGACGACATTGTGGATGAATATCCCATTGAATGGGTAAGCACAGGCTTGGAAGCAGTTATTATTCCGCTTAAATCATCAAATGCACTGAAACGAATAAAGGTAAATCAAGATAGATTCAAAGCATATATCAAAGCTCATCCTGAATGCAACTGCAATCACTTATTTTTTGTAAACACGGGGATAAATACATTTTCATCGAGATGTATTATGGAAGACTTTGTTGAAGACCCCGCCACAGGGAGTGCAAACGGATGTATGGCGGCTTATATCATTAAACACAATTATTTTAATAGCAAAAAAGTCTCATACACTGTATATCAAGGCGAAGATATGGGCAGAAAATCCGTTCTAAAAATTGATGCAGCTTGTGAAAACAATAATTGGGATATACGAGTCGGCGGAAAATGCCAACTTGTTGCAAAAGGTAATTGGACATAATATTTTATCAAAAAAGTCCTCCGTAAGATTCTACTCAAACGGAGGACTTTTTTACTGCTTAGATTATCAA
>JAZOCZ010000270.1:0-5589 GCA_045596755.1 Eubacteriales bacterium
TATATGATTGGGAAGACATCCGAAAGGCTGAGTGCAAACGATGTTTTTGACTCCGCTGTGGTAAAGCTCAAGCATTTCCGCAGGCAAAAGCCATCCTTCACCCATTTTTGTACCGATACCAATGAATTTGTCATCCATTCGTGAAAGAAGCTCTGTGAATACGGTAGGCGGTGTAAACGTGCCTTCTTCTGCAACGATTTCACTGATTTTCT
The DNA here is from genome assembly GCA_045596755.1 of Eubacteriales bacterium. Lineage (GTDB taxonomy): Bacteria > Bacillota > Clostridia > Oscillospirales > CAG-382 > SIG653. The sequence continues at coordinate 213 of JAZOCZ010000270.1, forward strand.
TTTGGAAATTTATAAGTATCTTACATGCAATACTTGTAATAAAAGCACCAAATTTGTTTTCGCCATACAGATCTCTGTCTAAAATAACATCGTATAAGCAGTAAATCAAAAAATCGTACAACCCTGGAATAACTACCTCTGCACCTTCTTCAACAAGGAAGCGTTCAAGATTGTTATTTCCTAAAGGGGAGTATTTAACGTATATTTCGCCAACTATACCAACCTTGACCTTTTCTGTTTTTGTCATTGGAATAGAAGCGAATTTTTTTACAATTTCACGGCTCTTTTTCTTTACTTGACGGAACGAAACACCTTCTTTTTCCATCAAAGTTGCAAGATCTGTCAATATGCTTTCAGCTAGAGCTTCCGTGTCACCTTTGTTTGTTTCGTATGGTTTGCATTGATTAACAAGGCTGAGAAGCAAATCCCCGTAAAGAACTGCGTATAAAATTCTATGAAGAATAGGAATTGTCATTTTAAAGCCAGGATGCTTTTCTATTCCTCCGAAGCTGAAAGCGATAACGGGAACGTATTCAAGTCCTGCTTTTTCAAGAGCTTTTCTTAAAAGTGAAACGTAGTTTGAAGCTCTGCAACCGCCACCTGTCTGAAAATATATAAGAGCAACCTTTTTCGTGTCGTATTTTCCGCTTTGCAAAGCATGAATAAACTGACCGATAACAAGGAGGGCAGGGTAGCAGGCGTCGTTGTGAACGTATTTTAAGCCCGTTTCAGCTATTTCAGGACCTTCCGTTGTAAGAAGCTCTGTTTTATATCCGTATGTACCCAATATTTTCATTATAAGCTTGAAATGCATTGGAAGCATATTGGGAACGAGAATAGTATAATCCTTTTTCATTTCCTCGGTGAAGGAAACGTATTTTTTTTCTTCTTGTTTATTTGACATAAATTATCCCTTCTCCCTTTCTTCAATAGCTCCTGACAAGCTTCTGAGTCTTATTTTTACAGCACCCAAGTTTGTTATTTCGTCAATTTTAAGCTGTGTATAGAATTTTCCGTTTCTCTCTAAAATTGTTCTTACCTCGTCCGTTGTTATGGCATCGAGTCCGCAACCAAAGGATACGAGCTGAACCAATTCAGTGTCAGAATGCTCGGAGGCGTATTTGGCGGCTCTGTAAAGTCTTGAATGATAGCTCCACTGGTTGAGAACGTTAACTTTTTGTGGCTCTGCCAAATGATAAACGCTGTCTTCGGAAACAACTACAAATCCAAGAGAAATAGCCAATTTATCAATACCATGACATATTTCGGGATCTATATGATACGGTCTACCTGCAAGTATCATTATTTTTTTGCCGTTGGTTTTTGCGTAAGAAATAGCCTTTTCTCCTGCTTTTTTAACCGCCTCTCTGTACTCGTTATGTGCTTTGAAGCCCTTTTCAACCGCTTTCTTAACGGTCTTTAGCGGTATATCAGCTAATGGAGCAAGATACTTTTTAAGCTCTTTTGATAATTCTTTTTCGTTGTTTATGTTGAGGAAAGGATATAAAAATCTTGTGTTTTTAAGCTCATCCATGTTTCCTCTGAGCAAATCAGAGTAATAAGCAACGACAGGGCAGTTGTAATGGTTATCCGTTCCCATTTCGGGTAGGTTATAAGTAATTCTCGGGTAGAATATGGCATCCATTCCTTTTTCCATAAGTTCAACCATATGACCGTGCATTATTTTTGCAGGGTAGCAAGCCGTGTCCGATGGAATTGAAAACTGACCCTTTTCGTATGTTTTCCTTGTGGAAGGCTTTGAAACAGTAACTTCAAACCCAAGATCTGTGAAAATCGTGTGCCAAAGGGGCAAAAGCTCGTACATTCCCAAGGTGAGCGGAAGTCCGATTTTTCCAAGCTTGTTTTCCCCGCTCTTGAGGTTTGCAAGATAATTTCTTTTGAATTCGAAAAGGTTTGGTAGGGAAGGTCCGTTTGAGGATAATCCTGCACCTTTTTCGCATTGATTACCCGATATGAATTTTTTTCCGTTTTCAAATGTGTTTACAGTAAGATGACATCTGTTCTGACATCCACCGCAAACAGCAGGCTTTGCTGTATGAACAAAAGTAGAAAGCTTTTCTTTTGAAATTATTTTTGAGCTTTCACTCTTTTTACTGAATAATGCCGCACCGAATGCACCCATAAGTCCCGCTGTCGAGGTTCTTATAACGTTTCTTCCTATTTCACGTTCAAAAGCACGGAGAACCGCATCGTTGTAGAACGTTCCGCCTTGAACAACAATGTGTTTTCCTAATTCGTCGGGAGAGCCTGCTCTGATAACCTTGTAAATTGCGTTTTTGACAACGCTGATGGAAAGTCCTGCGGAAATGTCTTCAACGGAAGCACCTTCCTTTTGGGATTGCTTAACGGATGAGTTCATGAAAACGGTACATCTGCTTCCCAAGTCAACGGGACGTTTCCCGAAAAGACCTTTTTTTGCAAATTCTTCAATGGAATAGCCGAGAGCTTTTGCAAAGGTGTCAAGGAATGAACCGCAACCAGAAGAACAAGCTTCATTCAGCATTATACTGTCAATAGCACCGTTTCTGATTCTGAAGCATTTGATATCCTGCCCGCCAATATCCAAAATGAATTCCACTTGTGGCATAAAATGCTTTGCGGCAGTATAATGGGCAATTGTTTCAACCAAACCGAAATCAACGCCAAATGCATTCTGAATAAGCTCCTCACCGTAACCCGTAACAGCACTTCCTTTTATTTTTATCTTTTCTCCGCAAAGTGAATAAATCTTTTCAAGCTCTTCTTTAACGATTCCAACGGGGTTTCCTCTGTTGGAGGAATAATAGGAATAAAGTATCTCGTCATTCTCGGAAATAAGAACCAACTTTGTAGTAGTGCTTCCGCAGTCGATTCCTAAATATGCATCTCCGGAATATTCTGTAACGTCTGCTTCTTTAACCGTCGCCTTGGCGTGACGTTCTCTGAATTCTTCATATTCTTTTTCGTCTTTGAAAAGAGGCTTCAGGAAGCTTACAGGCTTTGATACGTTTACAGCACTTTCAACCGCATCTCTGAGCTGGGAAAGGGTATAACATTTTCCCGACGTGCGAGCATACATGGAAGCACCCATAGAAACAGAATAAAGAGCGTATTCGGGAAATACTGCATCGGTATCGGAAAGCTTCAACGTTTCTTTGAATCTTGTTCTTAATCCCTTGCAATAATAAAGAGGGCCTCCCATAAACAAAACTTTACCCTTTATCATTCTGCCTTGTGCAAGACCTGCTATGGTCTGATTTACAACAGCTTGATAAATACTTGCGGCAATATCTTCTTTTCTTGCACCTTGATTGAGCAAGGGCTGAATATCCGTTTTTGCAAAAACACCGCAACGTGAAGCGATAGGATAAATACGCTCACTTTTAAGACTAAGCTCGTCAAGCTCGTCTGCGGTAACGTTAAGCAACGTTGCCATCTGGTCAATAAATGCGCCTGTACCGCCTGCACAGCTACCGTTCATTCTTTCGTCAATTCCGCCGTCAAAGAAAATTATTTTCGCATCTTCTCCTCCAAGCTCAATAACGCAAGAAGTGTCAGGCTCTTTATCCTTGACAACTTGGCAAGTGGAATAAACCTCTTGTATGAACGGAATCCCAGTACCTTGTGCAAGCCCTAAACCCGAAGAACCGGAAATTGCGGCATTTACCGTAATGTTTCCATATATATCTTCAATGGCTTTTATTATCTCAAGAGCTTTAATTCTTACCTTGGAAAAATGTCTTTGATACGTTTGATATATTATATTGTCGCCATCCATCAAAACGGCTTTAGCGGTTGTAGAACCAATATCAAGTCCGAGAGTTAACATATGGATACCTCGTTTTTATCTGTTTGAATCTTTGAAAATAGACATAATTTCACATTTTGAATCAATTATATCACATTTGTATCAAAAAATAAAGCAGTTTTATGTTGCAATTTGAAAATTTTTTTGATATACTTTAATTGATATTATAAAAAGGAACGTTTTAATATATGATTTTGCACCTTAAACCTTTCGAAGACAAGCTTTTGAGAGAGCTGCTTTTAGAAAAAGAAATAAACGTTCAAGCTCCTTGCGGTGGAAATGGTAAATGCGGAAAATGCAAGGTAAAGCTTTTGGAAGGAGTGACCTTACCTTCGCCTGATGAAGAAGGCTTTGTCCTTGCTTGCAAAACGAAGCTATTGTCTGAATGTAGTTTTTATATACCTACAGAAGAAGATTATAAGGTTTTTTCTGCGGATAAGCGTGCCGATTATGCAATATGCGATATAGGAACAACAAATATAAAGATTTGTAAGTATTCCAAAGAAGGAGAAATGGTTTATTCCTGCGTTTTCAGAAACCCACAGTTTGCATATGGGGCAGACGTTATTTCAAGAATATCAAGGTGCAAAAACGGTGGATATATAAAGCTGTCAGAGATATTGAGGAAAGGTATTTCAAAATGGCTGGAAGACGTAAATATTGTCTATATTTGCGGAAATCCTACAATGCTCCATTTTATGGCAAATGAGGATCCAAGCTCTATAGGAATATATCCGTTCCGTCCTGCTTTTGTAGATACAAAATATTTAAAAAAAGAGGAAACAGGATATAAGTTCAATATGGTTTTGCTTCCGTCAGTATCGGGATACGTTGGCAGTGATGCGGTTTGCTGTATATATTCTGCATACGAGGAAAATAAAAATATACTTATAGCCGACCTTGGAACTAACGGGGAAATATCCCTTCTGAAAAATGAAGAAATTTATTCTGTCACAACTGCCGCAGGGCCTGCCATAGAGGGTGCGGGAATAGAAATGGGGCTTTGCGGTGGAGAGGGTGTTATTTACCACGTGGATAGTAATGGGAATCCCGAATTCCAAGGCGAAGAAGCAAAGGGAATAAATGGAAGCGGGCTTATTTCCTTGATTTCTTATCTGCTTGAAAACGGAAAGCTTTCTGCGGAGGGAAAGCTTATGGATGAAAGATATTATATAACCGAAAAGGTTTATATATCAAATAAGGATATAAGCGAATTTATGCTTGCCAAAAGTGCTGTAAAAACCGCAATAAATTTGCTTCTTGAAGAAACAAAAACAAGCTATGAGGATTTGGATTTACTTATCCTTACAGGCGGTGTCTGCGGTGATTTGGATATAAAATCTGCTGTGAATACAGGACTTTTACCAAAAGAATTGAAAGAAAAGACGGTTTTCATACCAGATTTTGCAATGTGCGGCGCACATACGGCAATAGCGAAAAATGATGTTTCCCATCTTGAAGAAATATCAAAAAAGGTAAAAGTTATTCCTCTTTCAGATAACGAAAAGTTTGAAGAAGAATTTATCATGAATACTTTCTTCTGATATTTTATCTTTGTCAAATTCGTGT
>JAZOCZ010000271.1:0-6391 GCA_045596755.1 Eubacteriales bacterium
ATATTTCAATTGATTTTTTTACTGCCCCAATTGACGTACTGTTTTCAAGTTTTTTCGCTGAATCATAAATCTTGCAGTTATATTTATAAGTAACTTCATCTGAATATTTTTTTAGAAGTTTTACTGTATCTTCATCACAACGTTTAATAGCAAGTTGGTAACTGAACATGGAATTAAACGGCTTTTCTAATTCTTTGAGTTTATCAATGCATGATACTTTTATTTCTGCTAAAAACTTACAGAGATATGCCTGTGCATTTTCGGGATTATGCGTAATTTCATCCTCCGAAAGTTCTGAGGCAAGAATCCAGTTTTCATCCTCCAAGGCTTGAAATGCATTATTTATGAGTTTTGCATTTTTATCTTCCATTTTTTCAGTTTTAATTTTTTCGTATGCTTTTTTTCTTGCTGCTTCGATTTCTTGAATTTCAATTTTGTATTTATCCGCAACTGACCCAAAAGCATATTCAAGTGCTGAAATAATATTTTTGTTTTCAAAAAAAGGAATATCACTTGGGGATTCGCATATAAAATGATGAGATTTTTCATCGAACGATATTTTGTATTCGCATTTAGCTATACCTAATAATGCTTCGGATTCATCAGGCTGAGTGGATAAAATTTTTTTGAACAATTCTTTGGCTTCTTCGAAATTCTTACTATTAAGTAATTTAAAGGCTTCATTATAAATCGAAATTTGTTCCTGATTATTTGTTTTTGGAATTGTTTGACCTAATAAACATAATTCACACGTACCGAAACATTCGTCGCCAAAACGCAATACCCTTGAACCACATGATTTACACTTTATAGTTGTCATTTTATTGTCTCCTGAATTTTTTATGTTGCATTGATGAATATATTATCTGCATTATATAACAAAAAAATTCCATTGTCAATAGTTTGTGAACAAATAAAACCTTGTTTTTTAACAAAAAAGAGCCAGATAGGCTCTTTTTAAATCTTATAGAATTATTATAATTTAGATTTTTTAATTATAATATCAAATTTTAATCTCATCAGAAAGTTTTTGACTTATTTTTCTCATTACGTCTATAGATATTTTCAAACGTTTTCTGTCGTAGGTTGTAAAGCCATTCGTCTCGTCCTCAACGTCAGAAAGCTGGGTGTAAATATCACAGCATAAACCCGCTTTGACCGCAGGAATTATTTCATTATTATACAAATTTTTTATCGCTTCCTCGAATTCTTTTTCTGTTTTGAATTTCTTATATCCATAGGTTTTCTTTTCGTTGAAGGAGTTATCTATTATCTTATACACATAGCCACCAAATTCGGAAAGTATAACGGGCTTTTCTGATTTTTTTATTCTGTATTTTTTGAAATACGTGTGTATACTTTCAACGTCGGAGTTATCACATCTAAACCAACCTGAAGCCGTATCAATGAATCTTGTATCATCGAGAGTTTTTACGTAATCATACATTATATTACCTTCAAATTGTCCCCAACCTTCGTTGAATATAGTCCATAAACAAATACAAGGGTGTTTTTTTAGATTACTTATTATATTTTCCGTGCATTCTGTAAACGCTTTTCTAACCGCAGGAGTTTTATGAAGGTTTTTATCATTCAATTTTTTCATAAAAACAGTAGGAAGAGCTGTATCTCTTATGAATGAATATTGTCCGTTGTTTATCATATCCTGAAATACAATCATTCCTAATTTATCGCAATAATAATAAAAACGTTCAGGTTCTGTTTTTATATGTTTTCTCAACGTATTGAAACCGAGATTTTTCGCCATCATTATATCATCGACAAAGCATTGATCTGATGCAGGCGTATAAATTCCGTCGCTCCAATATCCTTGGTCTAAAAGTCCGTGAAAGAAAAAAGGAATACCATTCAGACATAGTCTTTTTACTCCATTGTATTCTTTTATTTCAAGGGTTCGGAATGCGAAATATGATTTCACAGTATCAAATTCTGTTTTTATTGTAACGTTGTATAAAAAAGGGTTATCAGGACACCAAAAAATAGGAGAAGGAATGTTTGCCGTTCCGTTACCCTTTGATATCTTACAGATGATTTCTCCATCATTTGTTTCAATATATGCAAAAGCATCAAGTTTATCGTTGAGATTTATTGTAACAGTTTCATTATCTGTTATAAATTCAACAGATGAAATATATTCGTTGGGAACACTTTCTATCCATACCGTTTGCCATATTCCCGAAATTGGAGTGTACCACATCCCGCCTCTTTTTTCTTTTTGCTTGCCGTAGGGAAGTATCAAGGAGTTTAAATTATCAGTTACACTTACGTGAATCTCGTTTTCACCAGTCCTTATATAATCCGTTATATCGATGCAAAATGGTGAATAACCTCCAACGTGATATCCAACTTCGACACCGTTTATATATACGGTTGAACTTTGGTCTATTGCTCCGAAATGTAACAAAACTTTATTATTGATAAAATCAGACGGAATAGAAAAATTTCTTTTGTAATGAAGTTCCGTTCCGTCGGGATAATGCTTTTCTATTCCCGAAAGGATTGATTCGGGTGCAAATGGAACAAGAATTTTTTTGTTGAATTCAACTTTATCGTCGTTTTGGGACGTTCCGAATTGCCAATATCCATTAAGGTTTATATAAGAATTTCTCACTAAAGTGGGACGTGGATATTCAGAATGAGGCATTATGTTTCCGTTAATATTATCAAGTAATTTTTCGCCTTGAGAAGTGTATAATTTTTTCATGAATATTCTCCTGAAAAATATTTATCATGTAAAGATTATAATTTATTTTAATGTTTCTGTCAACCATAAATTAAAGATTATTTTCTTTTTGTAACTATTGACAGAATAAAGATATAATGTTATAATCCGAATATAATTTAAAAACATGGAGACGTTATGCTTTTTGAAAAATTTGATTTCAGCGACATCGAATCTTTGGCGATAGAAATGCCAATAGAAATTAACTGTTATAAGTACTCAGGAGATTTCGAAGGGGAAATAAATGCAATAGACGACTTCCTTGAAAAAAAGGACCTTCCAGATGCTCTTATTGCACGACTTACCATTGAAAAACTCATCGCTCGTCAAATGATGAACAATTACAAAACTGATTTTGATTCAATTTATAACAGACTTAAAGAAGAATTTCCTAATCTTACTCCCGAACTTCTTAACCGTTTTATTGATGAAGGACATGGTGATTTTATCGTTAAAAACGGGAAACGCTGTTTTGAAAATGCAGCTTATAGCAATTTGAAAAAAATAAAAGGGGACTACCTTCGTAAAATGGCTGACCCTGGTTATTACGATAAGGCAAATTTTGAGTTGAGAAACGAAAACCGAATCATTATGAAGGAAAAAGGCTACAGAGCCTTCAGATATACCGTTCGTCATTGGCTTAAACCTGCGGTTTCTGAGGAATACGATGGAAAAATTATTCGTGTTCATCTTCCTTTCCCCGTAGAATGTGCAACTCAATCTGATATAAAACTTATATCTTCATCGGCTGATCCATATATTTCCAACGCTGAGCAAAGAACTGTATTTTTCGAAAAACCATATATTATGGGCGAAGAATTTTTCGTTGAATATTCATACGTAAATAAATCAATTTACAAGGAAATAAGTCCGCTGGTTGCAGAAGAAGGCAATCCGGGATTTTACCTCAATGAACAATATCCCCACGTCAGATTTACTCCTTACATAAAAATGATTGCAAAAGAATTGAAAGGAAACGAAAAAAATCCTTTGATGCTCTCAAGACGCGCTTATGAATGGGTAACGCATAACGTTGGATATTCCTATACAAGGCCGTATTTTTGCCTTGAAAATATTGCTGAATTTGCTGCAATAAACAGAAGAGGGGATTGCGGCGTAATGTCTACTTTGTTTATCACTCTTTGCAGAGCTATGGGTGTTCCTGCAAAATGGGAATCTGGATTTTACACTACACCTGACGAGATCGGATGTCATGATTGGGCTATGTTTTACGTTGAACCTTACGGTTGGCTTTATGCTGATTTATCCATGGGAGAATCAACTAATCGTTGCGGTGAAAAAGCGTTGTATAATCATTATTTCGGCAATCTCGATCCTTTCAGAACTGTTTTTTGTAACGATTTCCAAAAACAGTTTGAACCTCCTAAATCGTTTATGAGATGCGACCCATATGATAACCAAACAGGTGAAGCAGAATTTGAAGATTCAGGACTCTTCTTCGGCGATTGGAATTGTGGCAGAGAGGTTATTTCAGCGGAAGAAATTAAATAATTTAAAAATGATACCCTTTTTGAACCGACCACCAAAAGTTAGACCAAAAATCTAACGATTGGGAGGTCGGTTTTTTGGGGCAAAATATAGTTTTGAATTTAAAATAAATGTGTGCAGTAATATATAAAGAACTGTTTCAAACACAATCATGTTTGAAACAGTTCAATAAGTTATTTATTATCTAGTCAACAATATCCTTTTCAGCGTTCCACTTGTAGATGAAAAGAATTATACCACCTACTATCGCAATTCCAATTATAATCAATGCAACTGCCCATGGTTTAAGCCCGCCATTTGTTTGCAGACCTGAAGTTGATTCATTTGATGATGCTGTCTCGTCCGCTTCTTCGAATGAAATTTCTATTGTATAATCGCTGCTTACTTTTCCAAGTGAAATGGCAAACGAGTCGGTTTTGCCTATATATTCCTGATACATCGAAGAACCGTTTACAATGATTTTCGCAACTTTGTAACCTGGGTCAGGGGTAATTATAATAGTTTGATTTGTGTTTATCAACACGGAGGATGTTCCCCTTGGAGAAACTGAACCGTGGTCTCCGGCAATTACGGTTATGTTGAATTTTGAGGAAGCTGAAACAACTAAAATAAGATATTCGTCGCCATTGTATGGAATTGTTACGCTTCCGTTTTCATCGGCTTTAACAACTCTTGAATCGTATTTTTTTTCAGTTTCATTTATCACATCAATAACAGCTTTGAATTTGCCTGTCTCTGTATTATAGAAAAGGTAATCCAGTTGTTTATCTGCAAATTCTGCTCCAATGTTGACTGTTAAAAACGCATCTTCAGGAAGAACAATTCCACTTGTTTTTACGATTTCATATGAAAATCCTTGAATTTTATTATCAATCATTTTTTGTTCAAGGGATGTAATCAACAATTCAGGGGCGTATGCTTTTCCTATCAATACGTTAAAATCCATATCTGTTGTTGGATATCTGTATCCTGCAGGGATGGACCAAAGATAATTGTCAGCTTTGAATAAGACTTTTTTTCCTTTTCCTTTATCGTTTAATTGTTGTAAAACATCAGGTTTAACTATTGATTCTTTTGATATGTCAACTATTGCTTCATCATTGCCCCAGATAATTCCACTTTCTATATCAAGGTTTTCCTTCTCCTTGAAGAAAACCTCAAGGGAATGATTTGAAATAACGTTTTCTAAAGTATATTTATTTTCTTCAAGTTCGATTTTCTCGCCGTCAATGAGAATATAATCAACTTGATAATAATCATCTGGAGTAAATGTAAAGGTTATGCTCTGACCTGGCTTTACAAGTTGTTCGCTTGAAGGTTCTACATTACCGCCGTTACCCGCATTTACAGTTATTTTAAAGAATTCGTCACCGCCTGTGGTATCAGGAATGAAATATGCTATAACTCTGTGGGTTTCTGTAACGTTTGTTAGTGTAAATTTGTTTCCATCCTGAAGTACAACTTCTACGTCATCGACTTTAACTTTATCGATAATATAATTCATATCAGGAGTGAATGTAAAAGTTATGCTTCCGCCATTTCGAACCTCGGTACGCATGCTTTCAATCAGGTATCCTTCTGCAGTAATCGTACCACCGATTTTATTTTGAACTATAGCGCGTACTATGTGTTTTTCAGCAACAATGTCAAATAATGCTTTTATTTCAATTTTTTCAAGCGTTGCATATTCTTCCGTAACTTCTATTAAGAGCTTCCCGTTTTTGTTTGGGGCTTTCGGAATTCCGTTTACGGTAAGAGAAACAAGCTCGAAACCATCGTCGGGTTTTATATCAAGTGTAAGAGTAGTATTTAAATAAGCCTTTTGTGCGGGAGTAATAAATCCTTTTCCTGTGACGTCGATGGAAACGGAGATTGATTCCATTTGAATAAATTCAACGGATATATCAAAATCCGAACTTACGTTTTCAACGGTGAAAACACCGTCTGCAGACCATTGTATCGGATTGCCAGAAACTATAATATTTTTTATACCATATCCTTCGTCAGGAATTACTTGGAATTGAGCATTTTCTCCACTGAAAACAAATGCTTTTCCTTCGTCATTGAATGGAATTACTTTACCACCTTCGTTTTTAGTGAGTGTTACTGTATGCGTTGCAACAGGATCGAAGGTTGCAT
>JAZOCZ010000272.1:0-2897 GCA_045596755.1 Eubacteriales bacterium
TAACGTAGCTTTCTCTCTGCTTCTGAATCAGGCTTGCAAGCTTGGTGAGTTCAGAAGCTTCTGCAGAAATAATTACGGTGGAGATATTTATAAAGACGGTATAAATCAGCTTAATGCAAAGGTTGTGGCAAAGGCTTTTGAGGATTTGTACCATAAATCAAAAACGGGAAACGAAATATACGTTTGGTATGTGGAGCTTCTCAAACAGGCAAACGAAAACAAATTCGTAAGAAACGGATTACCAAAGGACGAAAACGGGGAATGTATATATGAGGTTGCCCATAAATACGGCATGGATATAAACGCTTCCAACGATGCCGCCATAGTTTTCTGCGGCGAACGTCCCTACGTTCTTGTGGTTCTGACTGATTATATAGGATATAATACGCAATATTTTATCAATCGTGTCTCTTCTGCGGTTTATGATATACATGAGTATATAATAAGGCAGTAGGCAAGAGGCAAGAGGCAAGAGACAATTGAAAATCAGGGATTAGAGGAATTATAGGTATATTCCGAATTCCGAATTGAGGAGTTTATATGGATTTTGCAAAAGAATTATCTTTACAATTTAATTGTGATGAGAAGTACGTTACTAATATAATAACCCTTCTGGATGAAGGAAACACTATTCCGTTTATCGCTCGTTATAGAAAAGAGCTTCACGGTTCAATGGACGATCAGAAGATTCGTGAAATAGCTGAACAGCTTGAATATCTGAGAGCGTTGGAAGCACGTCGTGAAGAAGTAAGAGAGCTTATTGCCGCACAGGAAAAGCTGACGGATGAAATAAACGAGGCTTTGAACAAAGCGAAGACGTTGGCTGAAATCAACGATATATATCTGCCTTTCAGACCAAAAAGAAAAACTAAGGCTTCCGTTGCAAGAGCAAGAGGACTTGAACCCTTGGCAGATCTTATATTTGCACAGACAGAAACTACAGACCCTCTCGAAATGGCTGAAAGCTACGTTAACCCCGAATTAGAGGTTGAAACAAGAGAAGCCGCTTTGGAAGGCGCGTTACATATTATTGCGGAAAACATTTCCGACAATGCAGAAATCAGAAAGGTTCTCCGTGCGTTGCTTTGGAGCGATGGTGAGATTGCGACAAAGGCTGCGGATGCTGAAGCAGAAACTGTATATACAATGTATTACGACTACAGAGAACCTCTTAAAACTGTTCCTACGCACCGCGTTCTCGCTATTAACCGTGGCGAAAAAGAAGAGGCTTTAAAGGTTTCCGTCGAGCTTGATAAAGATAAAGCTATGGCAAAGATTCTTTCCATGGTAATTCTTAACAACACATTGTCCGCAAAAGCCGTTGAAGAAGCGGCAGAGGACGCATATACAAGACTTATTTTCAACTCCGTTTCAACGGAAATAAGACGTGATCTTTCAGATAAGGCTTGCGAAGAATCCATGAAGGTTTTCAAGGTTAACCTTAAACAGCTTCTTATGCAACCGCCTATAAAGGGATACGTTACAATTGGTCTTGACCCTGGATACAGAACGGGTTGTAAAGTTGCTGTTGTTGATTCAACGGGCAGAGTTCTTGATACGGGTGTTATTTATCCAACCCATTCTCAAACAAAAATAGACGAAGCAAAGGCTTTTATCAAAAAGCTTATCAAAAAGCATAACGTTAAGGCAATAGCCATCGGTAACGGAACGGCATCACGTGAAACGGAATCCTTTGCCGCAGAGGTTCTGAAAGAACTTCCCGAATGCGGTGCGGCATACGTTATGGTTGACGAATCAGGTGCATCCGTTTATTCTGCTTCCAAATTGGCGGCGGACGAGTTCCCCGATTTCGACCTTACCTTGAGAAGTGCAGTTTCAATTGCGAGAAGACTTCAAGACCCTCTTGCTGAACTTGTTAAAATTGATCCCAAGGCATTGGGTGTTGGTCAGTATCAGCATGATATGCCTCAGAAACGCCTTTCAGAAACCTTGGACGGTGTTGTTGAAGACTGTGTAAACAGCGTTGGAGCTGACCTTAATACCGCATCTCCCGCTTTGCTTTCAAGAGTTTCGGGACTCACTTCTGCAGTTTGCAAAAATATCGTTAAATACCGCGAAGAGAATGGTGCATTCAAATCAAGAAAAGAGCTTCTTAAGGTTCCAAAGCTTGGAGCAAAAGCATTTGAACAGTGCGCAGGCTTCCTCCGTGTTGCTGAAAGTGATAACCCACTTGACAATACGGCGGTTCACCCTGAGTCATACGAGGCGGCTGAATCTATTATCACCCGTTGCGGATTCACTTTGGATGAACTGAAAAAAGGCGGACTTTCAACTGTTAAAGAAGCGGCTGTGGATATCGGCGTTGGAAATCTTGCCCGTGAGCTTGGTATGGGACTTCCTACCGTTGCTGATATTCTTTCCGAGCTTGCAAAACCAGGCAGAGACCCTCGTGATGATTTGCCCAAGCCTATTCTCAAAACAGACGTTCTTGATATTAAGGATTTGAGAGAGGGTATGGTTCTCAGCGGTACAGTCAGAAACGTTGTTGACTTCGGTGTTTTCATCGACATCGGTGTTCATCAATCAGGTCTTGCTCATATTTCCCAGCTTTGCGATAAATATATCCGCCATCCTTCAGAGGTTTTGAAAATTGGTGACGTTGTACAGACGAAGGTCCTTGGCGTTGACGTTGCAAAAGGAAAAATTTCCCTTACGCTAAAAGGAATAAAGTAGCAGAAACTTTTTTGTTAACCTGTGTGGGACTGAAAATATTTTTCAAAAACATAAATAACGAAAAGGGGCTGTTGCAAGTGCGAAAAAAATTCGCATTTGCAACAGCTTTTTAGTTTGCTGGAGAAAAAATGACGGAAAAAACAAAAAAATCCTCCAAAAGAGGATAAAAATTGCATAACGAAAAGAGAGGTGTAAAAACCTCT
>JAZOCZ010000273.1:0-1950 GCA_045596755.1 Eubacteriales bacterium
GACGTTGCGCTCGGTGCGTATGGGCTTTATGGCTCCTATGACCCGTTGAAAGTTATGATTGAGGAAGCACATAGGTACGATTTAAGTTTTCAGGCTTGGATAAACCCGATGAGAGCATATTCCAACACCAAGACTTTTGAAATAATAAACGTTAATTATAAACTCCGCCAGTGGTACGATAACCCCGAAGAATATCCGAATTACGTTTACAGGCATAATGATTTTTTCTATCTTAACGTAGCATATGAAGAAGTACGCCGGCTTATCATAGACGGCGCGGCGGAGATCGTTCGTTGTTATGACGTTGACGGCATCCATATGGACGATTATTTCTATCCGTCGGGAATCCCTGATGATTTCGACAATCAGATGTTCAGGCAGTCGGGATTTGCCAACCGTAATTTGTTCCGCAAGGATAATATAAATAAGTTGGTTGAAGGACTTTATTCTGCGGTAAAAAAGGAAAACAAAAACGTTCTTTTCGGTATTTCTCCTGCGGGGAATATTCAGAACGTAAGAATGTCCTGCTGTCTCGACATCGATACGATACTTTCGAATAAGGGTTACGTTGATTACATTATGCCGCAGATCTATTGGGGCTTTGAGCATGCGACACAGCCGTTTAAACAATGTTTGCAGAATTGGCAGAATCTTGTTAAAGAGCCAAGCATCAAATTCATAGTCGGCATTACCGCAAGTAATATTGCCGCTCCTCACGATGAATTTTTGAAAAGTAATAACATTTTCAGAAGATATTTGCTGCATGCCAAAACAACGGATAAATTCGACGGTATATGCATATTTTCTGTGAAAACGTTGTATAACGTTTCAACGGCACAAATGACTTCCAACGAAAACGTTCAGAAGGAGATGAAAAACTTCTTGCCCACGTTTAAGAAACTGAAAAGCGAGAAGATAGAATATTGATATGAGAAGACTTATTGGTAAAGCCATAATGGATATTGGAGATGAAGCCACAATAGTTTGGCCCGACGGAAAGCGTGTGGATGCGGAATACGTGGACACTTTCGGTTATGACCACATTCTGAAAGCCAAGGAAGACGGCAGGGAAATAAGGCTTACAAACCGTTATATATCACGTATGGGAATTTTGGTGGTAAAAAAATAAGAAATACTTTTTCCGTCGGTTCTGACAAATAAACCGACGGATGTTTTTGAAGAAAGGAAATAAAATGAATTTTTTAAAGAATTTACTTAACACTTTTTCAGGTTTCGCAGTTGACCTTATTTTGAAACTTGTTATTGCCGCCGTTGTTTTTGGCATTGGCATGAAACTTTCGAAATTTTTGGTAAAATTGCTGTCAAAAAGCCGTGGAATTCAGAAAATCGACGTAACCGCCAGAGGCTTTTTATTGACCACTGCCAAATTTGCGCTTAACGCGGTTGTGATTTTCTCCGTGGTTGCAATTTTAGGCGTTTCTACCGCAAGTATAATAGCACTTATAGGTTCTTGCGGTGTTGCCATAGGTCTTGCACTTCAAGGAAGTCTTTCGAACTTTGCAGGCGGTCTTATGCTTCTAATATTCAAACCTTTTGACGTTGGGGATTATATATCAACGCCTGACGCATCGGGTACGGTAAAAAGTATCGGAATTTTCTATACAACCCTAAGCACGCCTGATAACGTCAAGGTGGTTATTCCCAACAGCGTTGTTTCGGGAAGCGTTATTTCAAACACTTCCGCCTACGAAACGAGAAGGCTCAGCTTTGCTTTCACCGTTGCTCATACGTCTGATGTGGACGATGTAAAAGCTATTATGCTTTCCGTTATAGATTCATGCGATAAGATACTCCCTGAACCTTCGCCGGCGGCGGTTGTAAGTGCCTGCAAGGATAACGGCGTGGAGATAACCGCTCGTTGCTGGGTTAAATCCGTGGATTATTGGGACGTAAACTATTATATAAATGAAACGATAAAGGAAAAATTCA
>JAZOCZ010000274.1:0-6263 GCA_045596755.1 Eubacteriales bacterium
CCCCTTGAATTGAACTTTTTACTATTTTTCTATCATCATGAGAAAGATTTTCTTCCACATTGCCCATTATCACCTATCTTACGGCTTCCACAATCTGAAAAAGCTTGCTTTCTCTTTTGTTTCTTTTCTCTTTCACTGAAAAAACTTGCTTTCTCTTTTGCTTCTTTTCTCTTTCACTGAAAAAGTTTGCTTTCTCTTTTGCTTCTTTTCTCTTTCACTGAAAGAGAAAAGAAGACATCATTTCAGAGATTTTTATTTGTTGCGGGCAAACAGCTTCGCAAGCCTTGCAGGCTATGCACTCGGATGGCTTTCCGCCCTTTAAATCCTTCACCTCAAGTTCCAACGTTTCGCCCTTGGCAAACTCATTGTAAACGTTGATAACCGACGGGATATCAATTCCTGCAGGACAATTCGGCACGCAATAATTGCACGATGTGCATGGAAGCGTCTTTCTGCTCATCATGTCGTCACCAACAGAAACAAGTGTTTTGAATTCATCTGCCGTAAGCGGTTTTTCCTCAGAGAACGTTTTTATGTTTTCCAGAAGTTGTTCTTTAGAGGACATGCCTGAAAGAACCATTGTGACGCCCTGTATCGATTGCAAAAATCTGAACGCAAGAGCAGGAGCGGATTCACCTTTTTTGACGTCCGCAAGAATAGATTCGTATTTCAGTGGAGTCGTTGCAAGTCTTCCGCCTCTTACAGGTTCCATAACCCATATAGGTATATTCATCTGATTCAGAACCTCAACCTTTGCTTTCGCATCCTGATAATTCCAATCAATATAATTAAGCTGAATCTGAACGAAATCTATATGCTTTCCGTAAGCCTCAAGAAATTCTTTCATAATCTCAAGGCTTGCGTGAATTGAAAACCCGATATGCTTTATTCTACCCAGTTCCTTCTGCTTTACGAAATAGGAAAAATCACCGTATTTTTCATCGTTCAGATAATGCTTGTAATTACTTTCGGAAACCGTATGAATAAGATAAAAATCTATATAATCCGTACGAAGTCTTTCAAGCTGTTTTTTAAATATTTCCTCCGCTTTACCCATATTTCCAAGGTCATATCCTGGAAATTTGGTTGCAAGATAAAAGCTCTCTCTTGGGTATTTTGAAAGCATTTTTCCAACAACAGGCTCTGAGCAACCGTTATGATATCCCCAAGCTGTATCGAAATAATTTATTCCGTTTTTTATGGCAAGGTCAAACATTTCGGCAGTTTTAACCTCGTCAATATCCCCGTCGTTTTTCTTGTTTTCAACCATGGGAAATCTCATACATCCCAAGCCTAACGCGGATAATTTTTTATCGTGAAAATTCTTATAAATCATATTTTTCTCCTATCTGATATTAAAATATAGCCAACGTTAAAACTATAAGTAATTATACAGTTTTAATTGTTGCAAGTCAAGAGAAAAATAAATATTGCCGTTCAATTTGATTTAAACGGCAATACTTATTATATTAAACTATTTTAAAAGCCCGATATAAAAATCAAAATCTTTACATTCATCCACAATTCCAAGTTTAGAAAGAGAAGCAAAAACAGCTGCTGCCTCCGCTTGACAGTTTAAACTTCTTTCCGGATTGAATTCAATATCTGTAAATGAATCATACTGTAAAAGCTTTTCCGCAAGTTCCTTGTTTTCCATAAGGGCATTTATGTATATCCAATTATAAAATGCGGTGCGAGGTAATATAGGCATTTCTTTTCCTTCAAACCAAAACTTTTTTAAAGCCCCGCTCTCAAAAAGTCGGGGATCTTTTTTTGCCTCCCTCGAACTTTTTTCGAACAAATCTGTATAAGGACCGCCTTTTTCAAATACTTTTCCTCCTTGGAAAACACATTCTACAGATATGCTTTTTTTGAGCGACGGAACAAACTTCATCAAATTAAATGCACTCAGTTCAACGCCTTCTTCGCAAAGAGATTTGGATGATATTTCAAGAATATTCCGAGAAGGAAAAAGCTTTCTGTATCCGTCATGAAGCGAATTTATATTTTTTTGTTTTTGTGAAATTGCAAATCCACCATTCCATTGAAAATTAACAGGTACAACATTAAAAAAGGGTGCTTTTTGCTTAGGTACAAAAACAGGTCTCTGAGCCATAATTTACTCCTCATATACAACAGCAAGAATTTCTCCTTTTTCGCACGCGGCAAGGCATTCGTTTCGGAGATATAAATATATACCCATGTTTTCTTCTTTTTCATCAATAGGGTCTTTAGTAAAACTCAAAACGCCATCCGTAAGTAAAATCAACAGACGTCCGTCTTTCAAGGGAATCGGATGAAAATCACAATGGGTATTCAAGGTCTTTTCCATAATTTTCTTTGCCGCATCTTTGAGTTTTTCGGGATCTTTTTGATCTTCAATATCTATCATTACCATTATTCGTTCCCCAAGGCAAGCAAAACTTATACCATCACTGTAAAACCTGAATTTTTTAATAGAATCAATTTCGCCTTCGGTAAGTTCACGTTTAACTAATTTTTCAATGATCATTACAATACCTCCGTTTTCTAACACCAAAACATAAAATAAAGCCTAAAAAGTTTTAAAATACCTTTTTTATTCTTTACCCCCTTCTATTCAATTTTCAAGCTTCGTCCCTCCTTAAAACGAGAAAGGAATCGAATTGTAACATATTTTTTTGCCTTTGTCAATAGGAAAAAATAAAAAAATTAACCGAGAGAAAAATTCCTCTCGGTTAAAATTCGAAACAAAAATCAGTTTATTTCTAAACTTATTTAATTTCAACAGTTGCGCCTGCGTCTTCAAGCTGTTTCTTGAGAGCTTCTGCGTCTGCTTTGGAGATGCCTTCTTTAACTGCCTTGGGAGCTTCTTCAACGAATGCTTTTGCTTCGCCGAGACCAAGACCTGTAAGTTCTCTAACAACTTTGATAACTGCGATTTTCTTTGCAGCGTCAACGCCTTTGAGAATTACGTCAAATTCTGTTTTTTCTTCTGCTGCAGCAGCTGCAGGAGCAGCAGCAACAGCCATAGGAGCTGCAGCGGATACGCCAAATACTTCTTCAAGAGTTTTTACGAGCTCAGAGAGTTCGATAACTGTAAGTTCTTTAACTTGTTCAACAAGTGCTGTGATTTTTTCGGATGCCATTACAATATCCTCCATTTACTTTTGTTAATAATTTTTTATTTTGAATTTTGTTACGCGGCATTTACGCCGCTAAGTACGGGAACAGTTCCCGCTGTTTCTGGTTTGAAGCGATTATGCTTCCTGCTTGTCTGCGATTGCCTGAAGAGCAACTGCAAGAGCTGTGATAGGTGCATTCAAAGTTCCAAGAACAGTTGCAATGAGAACTTCCTTTGAAGGCAATTCTGCAAGTGCCTTGAGATCTTCTGCGCCTGTAAGTTTACCATCGATGAAACCTGCTTTGAGAACAAAGTTATCATGGTTCTTTGCATATTTACCGAGAACTCTTGCTGCTGCAATCTGGTCATCTTTACAGATAGCGATTGCTGTCATGCCATTGAGAACGTCATTTACTCCTTCAAGGCCTGCAATGTCACATGCTCTGGAAATGAGAGTATTTTTGATTACTTTGTATTCAACGTTTTCTTTACGAAGTTCGCTTCTGAGCTTTGTATCGTCTTCTACTGTGATTCCCTGATAGTTAACGAGTACAATTGAAGCCGCACCTTTCATCTGTTCCGCTAACGCTTCTACTACTGCTTTCTTTTGTTCGAGAACTGCTACGCTTGGCATATTATCCCCCCTCCTTGAATATTGTTCGATTTACATCGAATAAAACAAAAAAATTCATGCTCCTTTGAGGAGCATGAAAATATATAGGCATAAAGCCATCATTACAAATTTTCATCGCACCTCGGTCGGCGGTTTTCACCATTGTATCGCCCGAAAGCAACACCGACTGTCTTTGGAACAGAGGCATTATATCACATGAAAATTCGTTTGTCAATACCTTTTTTGAAAAAAGTTTCGCATTACAAATTCATTTTTTTGCAATCACTTAACACAACAATCATCTTTCCATATTGTTTATAAATTCAAGCACTAAACAATTGCCTTAAAATCCCGTTTCCTTGATAGTGCCCTTTTCGTATTCGGAAAGCAAAATCTTCAAATCTGCGACTCGTTCCGCGAGCTCTTTGCCGATGTCCGTATCTTTAACACGAATTCTGTCCGTTGCGTGTTCAAAAACGCTGACGTCGGAAACTATATCCGCATTGTTTGCTATGGCGTTATGAGCCCCCATAAACGGCTCATGTGCAGAAATCCTTATTCCCTCGGAATTATAAATAAGAGTATATCCCGCGATTCCTGTTCTGGACTGATACGCTTTGCAGAAACCGCCGTCAATAACAATAAGTTTTCCGCCCGCCTTTATAGGATTTTCGCCCTTGCTCATTCTTACGGGGATATGTCCGTTTATAATGTGTGACCCTTCCCCGCCTAAGCCGAATTCACGAAGAATTTTTTCCGTTATCTCCCCATTGTCCCAGCATTGGTAATACATATTTTTGGGTTCTTCCCATGTGGATTCATCTTGTATAAAAAGTCTCTCAAAGGACGTAATTTTCTTTCTCGCGCAAAGAGGAGAATCCTTTCCGCACCACAAAAACCATAAAAAGTCCTTCCCCGCCCTGCGTGCATCCGTTCCATCTTTAGAATAGAACGCCTGCCTTGCGGTTCTGTCACAATAGTCCATCAACTCTTTACCGCTTTTTCCCCCTGCGGCTCTCAACGCCATAAAAGTTCCATCATCATTCAACGGGATACAACCATGGAACATAAGGTTTTTATTGAAAGTAGTATACATTTCTCCCTTTTCGTAAAGGAAACGAATGTGCCTTTGCAATTTTTCCGAACGCATAAAAGCGTTTTTCAGATATTGCATCAACTCCGCTTCCATATCAGTCAACTCATAAGGCGATGAGGGATCAATAGTGGGGAAAGCGGAATCTTTAAGGGAATGCCACGTACCGTCAATATTAACCTTGCCGTTTTCAAAATCTATTTTGTCGAGAAGCAATCGGGATTCCATTTCAAATTCGGGATTACGCATTATACATTGACCCTCTAATTTGAACTGAATAACCGCTATAGCTTTATGCATACGAGCAATAAGCGCATCATCTTCATGTTTCAAAAAGTCACCCTCGTTACTTCCTTTGGGCATATAATTTGAAACGTTGGTGTCCGAATAAACCTCGGATGCAAAAATAGTAAGTGGTCGGAGAGAAATTCCATACCCGATTTCAACCACGTCGAGATTTTTATACGTTATTGAATTATTGATAACCGTTGCAATACAAGTTCTCGACCCTGCTGCGGCACCCATCCATAAAACGTCGTGATTACCCCATTGTATATCTATGGAACGTTCCTTCAAGAGCTCGTCCATTATGATATCCGCTCTCGGACCTCTGTCAAAAATATCACCAACGATATGTAAATGGTCGATTATCAGCGTTTTTATTGCGTTACAAGTAGCAACAATAAATCGTTCAGACGCACCTATATCAACTATTGTTTTGAGTATATTTTCATAATAACTTTGTTTAGGAGATGGGTAATGGTCATTGTTCAGAAATTCGTTGAGGATATAATCATACCCACACGACGTGTTTTTTAAAAGTTTTCTGACCTTTGAACGGGTATATTTACAACTTACCAATCGGCAAACTTCGATAAGTCGGGTTATGGTAACGTAATACCAATCCGACAAATCCGATATATTCGGTCTCAACTCGTTAAGCTTTTCTTCGGGGTAATAAATAAGAGTTGCAAGTTCCGAACGCTCCCTTGAGGTTACACTTTTGCCAAACAAAAGGTCTACCTTTTGCCTTATGGCGCCTGACGCACTTTTTCTGATATGTAAAAATGCCTCGTATTCCCCATGTATATCGCTCATGAAATGTTCCGTGCCTTTTGGAAGGTTCATAATAGCTTCAAGGTTTATTATCTCACTGGAAACAGAATTCTGATTCGGATAACGTCGGGACAACTCTTTTATATATTTACTTCTTGTTTCTTCTGACATGTTTTTATATCTCCTCGGATTTATGATTTTTGGTAAACAACGATGTCTTCAACGGGAAGCGTACCGAAATTCACAGGAAAGGAAAAACTCTGGGTTTTATGCCTACCCGTTATGAAATGATGTTTAACACCCATTTTCACAATCCATTTTCTTGTATCGAATGTATAAAGGTTTCCGTTCCAATTATCGAAAACCCAGTCTGGAGAAGGCCAAAGACATAACTTTGG
>JAZOCZ010000275.1:0-2337 GCA_045596755.1 Eubacteriales bacterium
GCATTTACCATAAAGGTATTGCTGTAATATTCAGAATCAAAAGTTTCAAAATTACCCATCTGGAACATCAGGTTTGCACTTGGCTGAATTGAACCGTATCTCAAGCTGACGTAATCTATTCCCGATTCCTTTGAACCTATCGCTTCATTTATTTTTTCCGATGCTTCACCGTCCTTCGTGAATACGAAAAACATATTATGGTTGTAAAGATTTTTCGTATCAGAAAAGACGTCTATTATGTTTCCGAATGAAGCGCTCGCAAAAACGAGCAAAGCGGCAAAAAGTCCCATACATTTCCGAAGAAGTTTATTGCCCTTTTTCTTCTTTTTGGAAGCGGCAGCATATCCGCTTTTTAAGGAACTTTTAAATGAAAAAAGTCTGCCGAATTTTTCTCCCGTTATTGGCGGAAGCGCTGACATCTGCATTTGTTTATTGTATATTTTTTCGTTTATCTTTTCCTCGTACACACCCTCTTTGAGTTTAACTTCGCTTGTTTCGTCAAGAATGCTTACGCCTTCGGTTTCAACCTTTATGTAAAGTTTTCCACCGTTATTTATTATTTTAAGTTTTACAGGTTGATTCAAAGAATCTCCGTAATATTCAACTTCCGCTTTTTCATCGCTTAAATTACTTTTTTCAAGTTCACCCAAATATATGTCGTTTTTGTCCTTTGCGGAATATCCGTCGGCATTACTGTTATTTTTTACGTTGATAACTTTACCGTCGGACAGTTCAATTACGGTATCGCAATAAAAATCAACCAGATTTGCTTCATGAGTAACGAGAAGGACTAAATGCTCCTTCGAAATTTCTTTCAGCAAGTCCATAATCATTATGGTATTTGCTTCGTCAAGGTTTCCCGTTGGTTCATCAGCTAATATAATGGGTGCATTTTTAACTATTGCTCTTGCTATAGCAATTCTCTGTTGCTGACCGCCTGAAAGAGTATCAGGAGTACGCTTGGAATATTTATCCATATCAACGTTTTTGAGTGCCGCATTTACTCTTTCTTGAACAACGTTTTTATCCGTAATTCCGCAAAGGTAAAGGGCATCTGCCACGTTTTCAAAGCAAGTTTCTTCTTTGTTAAGGTTAT
Source organism: Eubacteriales bacterium (assembly GCA_045596755.1). Lineage (GTDB taxonomy): Bacteria > Bacillota > Clostridia > Oscillospirales > CAG-382 > SIG653. Next base: position 1,097 of record JAZOCZ010000275.1, read on the forward strand.
AATTCTGAAAAATATAACCCATGTATTTGTTTCTTACAACGTCAGTTTTGCTTCTTACATTCTCCCCTTTTACGGAAAGTGTTCCCGAATGGAACTTATCAAGACCGCCTATAACGTTGAGAAGTGTAGTTTTCCCGCATCCGCTTTTGCCGAAAATTGCAACCATACCTTTTTCGGGGAGTTGAAGGTCTACGTTATTTATAACGTGAATTTCATTCTGACGTCCCTTGTTGAAAAATTTGTTGAGGGATTGTATTTTAATCATTCTGCCGTCCCTCCCTTCAAAGATTTTTTAACGCTTTCTCCAAAAAGTTTCTTCATCTGCTTTTTCGTTATTCTGTAAGTCAGAATAAGAACGCCAACAAAAATAGCAAGATAATGTTCAGCATAAAGGAAGATAAAATATTGGTTAAATGTTGGCGAGGTGAAAATATATATAGCGGAAATTATAACGAAAATAAATGCGGGAATAAGGGATACAAGCATTCTTACGTACATTCCAAGTCTGATAACCTTAACCTGAATACCCATTGAACGCATTATCGCCATATCATTTTGGATAGTTCCTAACGTTCTTGATAAGCAAAGATTTATAAAAAACGCAAGGAAAACAATAGATAAAAACCAAACAATACCGTTCAATATTGAGTTTAAAACTATTTCTAATGTGGTTGATTCATCGGGAGAATAGGTTGTATTTGCAGGTACAGCAAGATATCCCTTGCTGTTGAGTATGGAAGCAACTTCTTCCGCTTTTTTGTCGCTTTCGAAGAACACAGACCCTTGTCTGTATGATTTTTCAAGAACTTCATTTGCAAACTCGCAAAGCAGAGAAGGATGAATATATATTCCTGTAATTCTGAAATCGGGATGAGATTTATTTGAAATATATTCTTCCGTAAATTCCTTCATATAAACTTCGGTTAAAGAGTTATCACTATATTTATCGGAATAATTATCGAATTGGTCATAGTATGAAACAAAACTTATTTTCGCCTGATATCCGCCTTCAGATATTTGAGAATTTTTTACGTTTATGTACATTTTTCCTTCTTCAACGTTAAAGGACGGTATAAAAGCACAGTACTCCATATTTAATACGCCAGCTTCATTTTGAAATTTTATTTCAACTGATGCTGAAGTTCTTATTTTTTCCTCAAGACAAGAAACCGCTGTCGCTATTTCAAAGCCTTCTTCTGTAAAAAGACATTTTCCCTTTTTATTATTATCGTAATAATATT
>JAZOCZ010000276.1:0-3796 GCA_045596755.1 Eubacteriales bacterium
AAAAAAACAAAAAAACAAAACAGAAAGGACTCAAAAACATGAAAAAGTTTTTATCCCTCCTTACAGTCGTTATGTTAATAATGACTCTCGCAATCCCCGTTTCCGCAGCAGGCGAAGGCTCCGTAACCATCAACGGTGTTGGAACCGACGCAACCTACGAGATCTACAAGCTTCTCGATCTCGAAAGCTACAACACAGAATCAGGCGCATATTCCTACAAGGTAAACTTCGCTTGGACAGACTTCTTCAAAACAGCAGAAGCTCTCACCTACGTTTCCATTGACGAAGCAGGCTACGTTACATGGAAAAACGGCGACGATGCAGACAGCGTTGCAGCATTTGCAAAATTAGCTCTTGCATATGCAAAAGCAAATGGTATCGATCCCGTTCAAAGCTCCAAAAACACAGGTGAATTTGTTATAACAACAAATTCTGAAACAGGAATCACTTCCGGTAAATTCTCTAATCTTGAACTTGGTTACTACCTTGTTGATTCCACTATGGGTGCTCTTTGCGGTCTTACCACCACAAACCCCAACGCATACATCAATGCTAAAAACGGTGCTCCCACTATCGACAAGCAGGTTAAGGAAGATTCTACAGGTCAGTGGGCTGACAAAAACACAGCAGATATCGGACAAACAGTTGAATTCCGCACAACAATCAGCGTTCATGCAGGTGCAGAAAACTACGTTCTCCACGACGAAATGTCTGCAGGTCTTACATTCGACGACAAGTCCGTTAAGGTCGAACATCTCGTTCCCTCCACAGGAACAACAGTTACTCTTAAACCTGGTACTGACTACACAGTAGCAACAGGCACAGACGTTACAGACGGTTGCACCTTCGACGTTCGCTTCACAAAAGAATTCTGCGATTCTCTCGAAATGAACGATAAAATCATTGTATACTACGAAGCAATGCTCAACAGAAACGCTATCGTTTCTGCAGACGGCAACCCCAACGAAGCATGGCTCGAATACGGTGAAGAACACACAACAACACACGACCAAACAAAAACATATACATTTGGTATCGATATCGTTAAAACAGACTCCCAGAACACATTGATTGACGGTGCACAATTCAAAATCTATGATGCAGCAACAGGCGGAAACGAAATAAAAGTTGTTCTCATGGACGACGGTGTTACATACCGCAGAGCAAGAGAAGACGAAAAAGGCTTTGAAATCGTTGTAAATGACGGAAAAGTAAGAGTTGTTGGTTTCGACAACGGTACTTACTACCTTGAAGAAACAGTTGCTCCTGACGGCTACAACAAGCTCACAGCTCGTCAGAGATTCATCATTGCTGACTCAAACCTTGATGCTGTTTTCAACAACACCATCTATTCTTCCGGTTCAGGCGTTCACGTTGTTAACAAAACAGGTTCCATGCTTCCTGAAACCGGTGGATTTGGTACAACAATGTTCATCCTTATCGGTGGACTTATGGTTCTCGGCGCAGGCGTTGTTCTTGTTTCCAAGAAGAGACTTGCAAAAGTAGCTGAGTAAGTGATGTAAAATTCAATGCGGAATTCGGAATTATGAATTCGGAATAAATGAAGCTTTTCTCCTCTCAGTCGAAAAGCAGTTTTAATTAAATTTCTTTCGACCAAAGAGAGAAAGATTTCATTTATTCCACATTCCGCATTCCGCATTGTAACAGTATAAACTTTCGGAAAGGCAAATGAAATGAAAAAGAAGCATAAATGGTCAACCTTTATTTTACTTTCAATATTTTTCATTGGTCTTTCCGTAATGTTATACCCTGCAATAAGCAATTATTGGAACTCTAAAACTCAGTCGAAAGCTATTGTTGACTACGAAAAAATGCTTGAAAGTATTCCAAAAGAGGACTACACAAAGTTTCTTGTTGAGGCGGATGACTATAACCGAAAACTTGCAGAATTGAAACATCCTCTTATTGAATACGGAAAAATAGACGGATATTTTGACACCCTTAATTTAACGGGAACGGGAATGATGGGTTACGTGACAATCGAAAAGATTAACGTGGAGCTTCCCCTTTATCATGGTACGGATGATGACGTTTTGAGTGTTGCGGTAGGTCACATTCAAGGCACGAGTCTCCCCGTTGGCGGGAATACAACCCACAGTGTTGTATCGGCGCATCGCGGACTTCCATCTGCAACACTATTTACCAATCTTGATAAGATGGAATTGGGCGATACGTTTAAAATTACCGTCCTTGATAAAATTTTCACTTATCAGGTTGACAGCATTAAAACCATAGACCCTACAAACGTTTCCGACCTTGCCATAGAAGAAAACGAGGACTATTGCACGTTGCTCACCTGCACGCCTTACGGAATCAACACCCACAGACTTATCGTCCGTGGGAAAAGAATTGAAACCATTGAACAAAAAACGATTTACATAAAATCCGATGCGTATCAAATAGATTCGCTTATAGTAACTCCCATAGTTGCACTTCCTATTTTATTTACTCTTATGATGATAGTGCTTTTCAAGCCCGTTAAAAAAGAAAAGTCAGGAGATGATTTGGATTGAAAAAATTTCTATTTTTTTGTTTGATAATCTGCTTGTTACTTCCAAGCTTAAACGCTTTTGCCATAACTCCCATAGACGTAACACATCCTGCATCACTCACTGTTTTTTATCAGAAAGATAATTTGGGATTCGAGGGATTGGAAATAAAAACCTTTCGCATAGCCGAGGTATTTGAAGATGGCACATATAAGCTTACCGCTCCCTTTGACAAATATCCTGTAAATATTTACGGAATATCGTCACAGACAGAATGGAAAAATATTTGCTCAACCCTTTCTTCCTTTGCTATAGCTGATGCCCTCTCCCCTTCCTACACGACGCAAACAGACGTTTCGGGTAAGGCTTCATTTGAATCCATACAAACGGGAATGTATCTCACACTGGGAGTATCAAAGGAATCAAGCGACATGATAATAAGCTTTGAAAGCTTCATCACCCTTGTTCCCTACCCTTCGGAAGATGGAAATCATGAATACAACGTTACAGCGTATCCGAAACCCGAAATAATAATTCCCACCCCCGAAAAAAAGACTCACAAAATATTGAAGCAATGGAAAGACACGGGATATATAGATAAACGCCCCGAAAACGTTTACGTTGACGTATATAAAAACGGAGACTTTGCTTTCACGCAAACACTAAACAGCGAAAATAATTGGTCTTACACGTGGGAATCAGAAGTTGGAATCATCTGGACAGCGGTTGAACGTCAGATACCCGCTGAATATACCGTTACCGTAACGAAAAACGGTGACACAATAATTCTCACAAACGTATACGAAGGTGAAGAACCCGAACCTGGTGACCCTGGGGATGACGGTGTTATTTACCGTTCCATTATTCTGATGTGCCTCTCGGGAGCAATACTCATTATTCTTTCCATGAAGCTGAAAAGAAGCGAATAATTTCAACGTATGAAAAAGAAAAAAATATTAAAAAACGCTTTGACGGTTCTTGGAAGCTTACTTATATTGATTTCCGCATTTTTAGCTTTGTATCTTCCAATAACCCAAAGTATGAACGCGAAAAAATCCAAAGAAATTTATTCTGATTTGAAAAATCTTATGCCTGAGGTTCAAAACGGTAGCTTCGACGACAGAGTAAACGTTTCTATGCCTGCCATGGAATTGAACGGGGAAAACTTTATAGGTATTATAGAAATTCCCCTATATGAAACGTATCTTCCCGTTGCGATGGAATGGGACAAAAAGAGCATCTCAAAATATCCGCACAAATTCACAGGAAGTATATACGACGGCTCA
>JAZOCZ010000277.1:0-25200 GCA_045596755.1 Eubacteriales bacterium
GCACTTAATCACCCATCGGTTTAAAAACTGGCGCTCCATTTTCGACAACTACTGAGCCAATAACACCCGTTGCAGTATAAGACAAATCTGCAAGGTTATTGCCGTTGACTTCTATGTTTGCGCTGTAGACTTGATAATAAATGGGAAGGTCTTGGGGATCTTTTGAAGAAAACGAGGGTGAAGCAGTCGCTACAAACAGATCTACAGAAGGGTTGTCGGTAGTTGAAGTATCATAAACAACAAGGGATTCCTTTGTGGTCGTATTAAAAACGGAAATTATAGAACGGTGTAATCCCGAACCCCATGAAGAAGCAACCAATAAATCGAGATTTCCATCTTCGTCATAATCCCAAGGCACAGCATTTACAAAGCCATAGCCACCAAAGGACTCACAAATGGAATATACCGCACCATCAATTAATGCGAAAGAGACACAGGAATCACTAAACTTAAAAATCTTAATATCTGTCTGTTCTGCAACTGAAAGTGGAGTGACATTGTAGCAATGTTCCTTATCAAGCGTCATTCCGGTAGACAAACCACCCAATTCCACCTCGCCAATAATTGACATAAATTCATCTACGGAATCCTTAGTGCATGATGTAGTCATATAGTCAACATTGTTTTCGTTTTTATCTGAATTATCGATGTTTGTTTGACAAGCCGTCAAAGAAATCAATATAATTCCTGTTAGAAGCAAGCAGAATATGCGTTTCATTGCAGATAACCTCCTAAATAATTCATAATTAAAGTATAGCATACAAATATGAACATTTCAACATTTTAACGATTATCGGCTACAATTTAACGATTGCCTCTATAAATCAACGATTATGCCTGTGATTTAACGATTTGCTATCTTTCAACGATTTGAATGACACCTAATTAGATGAATCATTGCTTATCCCGTTCATAAGTTAGAAAAAAGTTGATTTTAGGTATAAAATAACCGTCATTCCGTTGTATCAGAATGACGGTTATTTTTTGGCGGAGGAGGAGGGATTCGGTCTCGGGGCTCGACGCCCCTCGGTCTTCCGCGGCTCTCGACAGTCCCCCGGACTGTCGATTCACTGCCGCTCCCCTTCGAATCCTTTCTCGATACCAAAATAAAAAAGCAGGAACAAGTCCTGCTTTTTTATTTTGGCGGAGGAGGAGGGATTCGAACCCTCGAACCGCTTTTGACGGTTACACGATTTCCAATCGTGCGCCCTCGACCAGGCTAGGCGACTCCTCCAAATATTTATTTTTATGTCGGCTCTCTCGAACCGCAAGTTATTATATCATAGAGAATTTGGTTTGTCAAGATATTTTTTTGCATTTTTTTGTTTTTTTGCTTTTTTTATTTACTTATTCTATTGATTTTCTGTTTGTTTTGGTATATAATTCATATTGGTTTTGTATGGCTTCTCATGAAAGGTGTTAAAACTGCAACGCATCACCAGACATGGATTTGATTTTTCTTTGTATATAAATTCAAAACACTAATTTTTCTATTATATTTGAAAAGGTGCACTAAATGATAAGAACTTCTTTGCTTCCTGCTTCAGTAGCAGAATTTCTTCAAACGAAAAATATTGATTTGGAACATGGTGCGGCTTTTTCTGCAGATTACAGCGAAAAACTTTTCAAGAAAGACGTTTGGGTCGTTCTTACTGACGAACAGTTGGTTATCGCAGAAGGAGTTTCGTCCGTAAAAAGAGGTGTGAACTCCCCCGTTTCCGTTTTTGAATGTGATCGCTTTTGCGCGTTCTCAACAAAGGACATCGAGGAAATAGTATGCGTTGAAGAAATATCAACGGTGACAGTTTCTGCCACGCTTTCAGACAAAGAAGTTTTACTTTTCAACGCGTCTTTTGGTTCAAAAGACGACGCTTACGACTTGAAGGAACTTCTCGCAACACGCAACGAGAAAGGCAAACTCAACGAAGATAAGTTAAAAGCCTTCACATCCACAGAAGATTACTGTCCCAAATGCGGAAGAAAATATGCGGACAGGGGTAGAAAATTCTGTCCTGCTTGCGTTGATAAAACAGGGCTTGTAAAACGCCTTTCCGTTTTCTTCAAAGAATTCAAATTCTACATATTTTTGATTTTCCTCACCGTTGGAATAACAACCACCCTTGGACTTATTGCCCCATACGCAAGCACAAAAGTTTTCTACGATGACGTTCTTGATAAAGGCGGTAAATATTACGGAATGGTTTTTGGTATCGTTGGCGTTATTGCGGGAATCAGACTCATTTCAATGTTTGCAAACATGTTAAATGGTGTTATTACTGCGAGGGTTTCCGCAAGAGTTGTCCTCAGCCTTAAAATGACCATATTCCGTTCAATCAACAGTTTAAGTCTCAGCTTTTTCACAGGCAGGCAAACGGGCGGTCTGATGACACAGATAAACCGTGACGCAGATTCTATTTACCATTTTCTGTGCGACGGCTTCCCATACCTTATTACAAACGGAATACAGCTTATTTCCGTTCTTGTTATTTTATTCTGTATAAACCCTCTCCTCGCCCTTTACTCTTTCATTACAATACCCGTATTCTTCTTCACATACAGATTCTTGTTGAAGCTTTTCAGGAAACTTCACATAAGACGTTTTATAAAAGCTATATCCTATTCATCCTTTGTCAGCGACATAATAACAGGAATGCGAGTTGTCAAAGCCTTTTCAAAGGAAGACAGCGAAGAAAAACGTTTTTCAAAAGTATGCGAGGAAGCGGAAGAATGCGGAGCAGAGGTTTCCATTAAAAGCAGTAAGATTTATCCCATTTTAGGATTTGTTCTACGTTTCGGAGTTTATATCGTATGGGCGTTGGGCGGTATAGAAGTTATGCAGGGAAAAATGAACTACGGAGATTTCCTTGCGTTTATCGCTTATATAGAAATGGCATTTGCACCTGTTCAGCAAATTTCGCACGTTTCAAACTGGTGGTCTGATTCGCTCAGTGCTTTGAGCAGACTTTTTGAAATTCAGGACAGCGTTTCAGATGTACCCGATACGGAAAATCCCATCCATATGCAAGAAATAAAAGGCGACGTATCCTTCAACAACGTTTGCTTTTCATATTCAAAGGGAAGAGATATTCTCAGAAATATATCTTTTGATATAAAAGCAGGCGAGACCGTTGGTGTTGTAGGTAAAACGGGAGCAGGTAAAAGCACTATTGCAAACCTGCTTATCAGATTATATGACCCCGATTCAGGAGAAATAACCGTTGACGGTGTAAACACAAAGGATATTTCCGCCAAAGACCTTCACGGTGCTATTGCCATAGTTTCTCAAGAAACCTATCTTTTCAGAGGTACAATCCTTGAAAATATCAGATACGCAAAACCTGATGCAACGGACGAAGAAGTTATAAACGCTGCCAAAGCAGCTTACGCTCATAAATTTATTATGGCGTACCCTGATGGATACGAAACGATGGTCGGATTCGGTCACAAGGATTTATCAGGCGGTGAAAGACAACGTATATCCATAGCGAGAGCAATACTTACAAACCCAAAAATACTGATTCTTGACGAAGCCACCGCCGCAATGGACACGCAAACGGAACATCAGATTCAAAAGGCTCTCGACAAAGTGACGAAAAACAGAACAACCATAATTATTGCGCACAGACTTTCAACGCTTAAAAACGCGGACAAGATAATAGTTATCGAAGATGGAAAAATTGCCGAACAAGGCAGACCTGCCACACTTCTTTCGGAAAAAGGCGTTTATCACAGACTTTATACCTTGCAGGCGGAAGCGTTCAGAACAATTGGGATTGGAGAATAAATATGGAAATTTCAGGAATTACATATTTGAACGAAGAAAATGCGAAATTCTATGACAAAGACGGATTTCTTGCGCTGAAAGCGTTTATTCCACCTAAATCCGAATACGATTTAGAGGAGGAAGTTGCCCAGAATCCAGAGTGGCAAGACCTTGGCAGAGTTTTTCTCCATAGGGCATTCCCATTCAACAATCCCGATAAATATATTTCCGTAGTTGATATTTCAGGATATGAATACGGCATGATAAAGGATATAGAAGATTTCAGCGAGGAATCGAGAAATCTTTTAGTGAGAGCGCTTGACAGAAAATACTTCATGCCAAATATTGAAAAAATCATATCCATAAAAGAGCAATTTGGCTTTTCCTTCTGGAAGGTAAAAACAGACAGAGGCGATGCTGAATTCACGGTAAAGGATACTTACAAAAGCATAGTAAAATTAAGCGACACACTTGTAGTCATATTGGATTCAAACGACAGCAGATATATGATAAAAGATATTTACGAACTTGAACCTGCAAGTTACAAAAAAATAGAACTTTATCTGTAAAAAGGGGGAATTCAATGATATTTTGGAAGAAAAAAGAGACTGACGTATACAAGTCGGTGAATCTTTCCCTCGCTTCCGCCATTACCGTTCTTCCGAAGGATAACCAGACCTTCAATTTCAATATCGGTGAAAATGGCGAAATCTGCAAAGGTGCACTTACAGTCAGCAACGGAAAACTTTATTTACTTAAAGAGGGTGACAAATCTCCTACTATATACGAATTATCCCATATTGAAAAGATATTCGTTCGAGAGTATTACTCTTCCAATGCCGTTGAAGCAACAATAGACGGATGCGAAAAAGAACTTTTCCGTACCACTCTTTCCTTGACAGAGGATTTAAAACGACTCACGGACGTTTTCGCAGACGAGGGAATTACGGTTGAAGGACTTTTCACCAAAAGTGCGGGTGAAAAGCCCCACGGTGAAAAGCCCCACGGTCACAAGCCTCCTCATATGGCGGGGAAACATCCCCATGCGCCTGGAGGAAAATGTGAGAAATGTGGAAGAAGGCTTCCGCCAAGAGGGGGAATTTGCCCCTATTGTTCAGAGAAAAAGCCTTTGTTTAAATGGTTATGGAAATTTGTAACCCCTCACAAATTCAAACTCATAGGTGCGGTTTTGCTGTTTTTTACAGTAAGCGTACTTCAGCTTATAGCTCCTCAAATTAACCAGATAATGATAGACGATTATCTGAAAGCGGAAGGAGCGAGTGAAGGGAACTATCTTCTATTGGTTGCCGTTATGGCACTTACTGCTCTTACAATAGTAATAGTTCAGATTTTCCGTTCCATACTGATGACGAAAATCGGCAAAAAAATCTCCGTAAGTCTAAAAACCGCCATTTTCCATAAGATACAGAAACTTTCAATGGCTAATATCAACAGCAGAATGGCAGGAGAATATATATCAAGACTTTCCAACGATACGAACGTTGTAAAAGACTGTATTATGGATATCGTTCCGCAGATATTACAGCAAGGACTTGTGTTTGTCACAATAATTCCCGTGTTGTTTATCATAAATCCTTTGATGGCATTTTTGATACTCATCCCCGTTCCTCTTATAGTTTTTGGGTTTTATTTCATCAGATCATATATCAGAAGGATTTATCACAGACAATGGCAAGCTTCCACGGAATCCAGCAACGTTTTGCACGATATATTCCAAGGTATAAGAATCGTTAAAGCCTTCGGAATGGAAAAAGCGGAAGAAAAACGTTATTGTAATGCTTCGAGCAAGCAGGCAAGAATAGAAGAACAGAACGAAAAAATGTGGAATCTGCTTTTTCCCGTCATAAACTTCTTTATGGCGTCGGGAGAATACGTTGTTCTCATATTCGTTGGCTACAAGGTCTTAAGCGGAGATATGACCATAGGCGAAATTTCCAAACTTTCTTCCTATGTCGCTCTTGTATACGGCCCTTTGCGCTGGATGGCTATGGTACCCCGACAGCTTTCAAGGGCACTCACATCCGCATTCAAACTTTATGAGGTAATTGAAGAAAAACCAGCCGTTGAGGAAATGGGATTGAACGTTGACACGCCTATTAAAGGCGATATCCGCTTCGAAAACGTTCATTTTGGTTACGATGAGTACAAGCCTGTACTGAAAGGGGCGAACCTCAAAGTGAAAGCAGGCGAAATGGTGGGCCTTGTTGGTAGAAGCGGTGTTGGTAAATCAACAGCTATAAACCTGCTGATGCGTCTTTACGACGTTACAGATGGAGAAATTTTGATTGACGGTGTCAATATAAAGGATTATTCCCAAAATTATCTCAGAAGCCGTATCGGTGTCGTTCTCCAAGAAACCTATTTGTTCAAAGGTACAATAGAATCCAACATCAAATACGCAAAACCCGAAGCAACCTTTGAAGAAATCATAGCCGCGGCAAAAGCGGCTCACGCACATGAGTTTATAATGAAGCTCCCTGATGGGTATAATACGTATATCAGCGAAAAAGGGATGTCGCTTTCAGGTGGTGAACGTCAAAGAATCGCCATAGCAAGAGCCGTTCTCCGTGATCCTGATATACTTATTCTTGACGAAGCAACTGCGGCTCTTGACATAGAGACGGAAAAACTTATACAAGAAGCCCTTGCGAGAATAACGAAGGGAAAAACAACGGTAGCCATAGCCCATAGACTTTCGACCTTGAGAAACGCAGACAAAATCGTTGTTTTCGATGAAGGAAAAGTCGAGGAAGAAGGAACGCATAAGGAGCTTTTGAAAAAGAAAGGCAGATATTATAAACTCGTATCAGCCCAACGTCAAATGGCGGAGTCCTAGCGGACGGATAATGCGCTGCGCGACATTGATTTAAAGATTTTTCTCATGAGGTCTGGCTTAAAAATAAAAAGCATAGCAATTAAAATTTTTGGGGTCTTGGGACTTTTTGAAAAAAGTCCCCAGTAACAAATAAAATAAAAAAACAATAAATTCAGAAAGGCGGGCATCAGCCAGATGCCCGAATGGAAGAAACATGAAAAACACAGAAAAAACAATGGAAAAGATCGTTGCGTTTTGCAAAAACAGAGGTTTCGTTTACAGCGGTAGCGAAATCTACGGCGGTCTTGCAAACACTTGGGACTACGGTCCTTTAGGCGTTGAATTCAAAAACAACGTTAAAAAAGCATGGTGGAAAAAATTCGTACAGGAAAGCCCCTACAACGTGGGTATCGACGCAGCGCTCCTTATGAACCCACAGGTTTGGGTAGCATCAGGTCACGTTGGCGGATTTTCCGACCCACTTATGGACTGTAAAGACTGTAAAACACGTCACCGTGCAGACAAACTTATTGAAGATGCAGGTTACGAATGTGCAGGCTGGTCCAACGCAGAAATGAAAGCGTTTATTGAGGAAAAAGGCATTGCCTGCCCTGATTGCGGAAGCAAAAACTTCACAGATATCCGTAAATTCAACCTTATGTTCAAAACTTTCCAGGGCGTAACCGAAGATGCTAAAAACGAAATTTATCTCCGTCCCGAAACGGCACAAGGTATATTCGTAAACTTTGCAAATATCCAGAGAACCACAAGAAAGAAACTTCCTTTTGGCGTATGTCAGGTGGGCAAATCCTTCCGTAACGAAATCACTCCCGGTAACTTTACGTTCCGTACAAGGGAATTTGAACAGATGGAACTTGAATTCTTTATAAAACCAGGTACAAATATGCAGTGGTTCCAGTATTGGAGAAACTATTGCTACAACTGGCTCCTTTCTCTTGGCATGAAAGAAGAAAACCTCAAGCTTCGTGACCATTCACAGGAAGAACTTTCCCACTATTCAACGGCAACAACAGACATTGAATTTATGTTCCCGTTCGGTTGGGGCGAGCTTTGGGGAATTGCTGACCGTGGCAGCTTCGACCTTACACAGCACTCCAACCATAGCGGTAAGCCACTTGAATACTTCGACCCCGAAACAAACGAAAAATACATTCCTCACGTTGTTGAACCCTCCCTTGGTGCAGACCGTGTTGCTCTCGCTTTTCTTTGCGAAGCATACGATGAAGAAGTGATTGATGCAGAAAAGAACGACGTCCGTGTTGTTCTCCACTTGCATCCGGCACTTGCACCCTTCAAAGCTTGCGTTCTTCCCCTTTCCAAAAAGCTTGGCGAAAAAGCAACGGAAGTTTACAATATGCTTCAGAAAAACTTCATGGTTGACTACGATGAAGCTGGTTCTATTGGTAAGCGTTACCGCAGACAAGACGAAATTGGTACTCCTTTCTGCATTACTTATGACTTTGATTCCGAAACAGACAACGCAGTTACAGTAAGAGAAAGAGACTCCATGGAACAGGTTCGTATTCCTATTGCCGAGCTTGAGGCTTATCTCGCTGAAAAGCTCAAGTTTTAATTTGAAATATGAGTAAAAGAATTATTTTATTGCTTTTGTTATTCTGCGTCATCTGCCTTGCATCCTGCGGGGCAGATGAAAGCGTAAGCGAAAATGTACCCGAAGGAAGCGAAGAATCTAAGGTTACCACCTCCGAAGACGCTTTAGGGCATGAAAGTGCGTATCTTTCTGTAGAGTTGTTTCAATTCAGCCTTCAGATAGATGAAGAAGTTTACAAGCTTCCCATGCTTCAAAATTCCTTTATTTCAGACGGATGGAGCATTTCAGAAAATGACGTTCAGACGTTGAAAGCAGGATATATCGAAAACGCTACTTTGTCCAAGGGAAAAACCACCTTTGACATTCAGGTAATCAACCCTACAAAAAAAGAATTATCCTTTGCAGAATGTCCTGTTGGAAGGCTTTCATACGATTTTTCGGGAACAGCTCAGATTTATATAGCTGACAATTTCTTGCTTAACGATGCAACGAAAGCTTCAATAACCGAAAAATACGGAGAACCCGAAACAATAGAAACGCATTCGGATTTTTCCGAAATAACTTACGGAAGCCGTAAAACAACAGGAAACTACGCAAAATATCTTTTCAGATTCGACAAAAGCGGAAAAATTATTTATTTCAGCATTGTAAATCACTATATGCCCCGATAAAAAATTGTGCTATCTTCAAAAACCGAAGATAGCACAATTTGTTGTTTTAGCAATGATTTTAGGTCTTTTTCAGTAATTTCGAACAGTATTGTATTTGAAGAAGGTACCGCATTTCTGCGACGCCTTTATGCTCATTTTCTCTTTTTCTGAATGAGTAGCTCGATTAACGAAAACACGATAAAGACAATCACAACCAATACCAACGCATACCAAAGATACTCTGAGTCCCAGGACTCATATCGTTGACATTCAACATCGCCTGGTCCATACAACCAATACACACTATGCATTTCAGAAACAAGCAATGCCGATGGGATAATCAGTAGATTTCTTATACCGTAAATTAGAAGATTTGTCCGTTCAGTTCTTTGGCACACAAGGAAAATAACAAATGTTATTATACTCGCCAATAGACAAGCTACCCCAGCAAGGACAACTGCGGTATGGAAAAATGTAGTTTCTTTCGGGTTATAGTCAAAATACGGTGCAACAACAAATAAGATACCTGCAATGACTGATAATGATATCTGCAACATAGACATTTTCTTGCACATTTTATCATTAGATTCGTTCGGCTTCTGAGAAATCCCGCCATTAGTAATCCATTCCAGATACGGTTTTTTGCATTTCAAATATACAAGTGCAAGTATCAGTACAATTCCGCCAAAGAACCCTACAAAATAACTGTACGGAGTTAAAACACTATTCACATAATCTGAAGTAAACAGAACAAGAGGAAGAGACACAATCACAACTGCAAAAATTGAATAGAAAGAAGCAAAGGACATTATACCCAAAGTGTTATTGAACTTTGCTATCAAGGATTCGTCCGCCGTTTCAAATAGTTCATTATCGGTTTTCACATCTTTGGTTCTACTAACTGCGAGAATGGTGATAACCAATGCACAAGCTTCGAACAAGAGCATAACCGCAAAACCAATAACAGGGCGATAAAAACCATAGGATATCCCAAACATACAAACAAGGCCTGCAATAATTACAAACAGTGAAATCCAAATCAATGTTTTGAATCCGGATAGAGTTTTGGTTACAAGATTCTTGACCTGCTTTTCCACTTTTAGCTCTTTCTTTTCCGTTGGAGCAAATCCCATAATGCGTTCGCCCTTCAACAGTTCGTCACAAGTAACGCCGAACATCTCAGCAAGAGCAGGGATAACCGACAAGTCCGGAGCGCATTCATCGCGCTCCCATCGGCTAACTGCCTTGTTGGATACATTCAAACGATCTGCAACATCCTGCTGTGTCATTCCGTTTGATTTTCTTAATGCGGCAATAAATTGCCCGATTGTATTCTTTGCCATACAAAAGCCTCCTAATGAAGTTTTTTCAACCTCATTCTACAAAAACGGCACCGAAAATAACAGCCCATGTACCGAAAATCAGTCTCGCAAAGTGAGAATAAAACCAAATTGTTCATAAGTTGGGGAAGGCAGAGTTCAATTGACGGAAGAAAGTCTCTATATAATACACTATCTCTGCCACTTTATTCATTTAGTTAACAAATTTCCGTTTTTGTCGTAAATTTCTCCGCCTTTGTCGGCAATGCTCTCAATCGCTCCGTCCTTTTGCTTCCAGTACAGCGTCGTTGTCTTATGGATATAGCCAAGTGAATCCTCAGAAATCAAGTATATCACAAGCTCGTCACCTTCGTTAGCACGATATGTCTTATTGTAAGCAATTTCGCAATCCTCATTTTGAGCGTAAGAAATCATATCCTGTCGCTCAATTTCTTCTCCGTTAATCTCGGTTATAAGCTCCATTTTAGTTACCGTTGCAGAGCCGCAATAGACTGAAAGGTAAAGTTCACTGTCTATTTTCAGTTTTCCATTTGAAAAATTATAATAAAACGGAGAAATGTGAGCATAGATGTTTGGCAGGTAGTCATAATGCAGATTTGTAACAACAACGCTCTCAAGCTTTTCGGTCTTGGTTTCGTTTCCTGCTTTAATACTTAATATCGGATACTGTTCGTCATTGATGAACAATCCGACAGGAACGATGGCGATGAATTCATTGTCGTTTCGTGTGAGATCGGCAGTCGTATTACCGATGCGAACAGATAGAGTTATATCGTCGGCAAGCATCTTCGGCACGACCTTTAACGTCAAAGGTACAGTGTGCGTTGCTGTATCAAGCTCCCCAAGCGAATACTCCACACTTGAAACAAGACTTGCTTGTTTTTTCAGCAGTTCATCCACGTTATTGTATATGGATTTAATCTCACTTCTTACACCGCTAAGTTGGCTCTGAAAGTTTGCCGCCCTAATTTCCAACATGGATATATTTTCCGACATATCATCCATCTTGAAGACACAAAAAATCAAAAGCCCGAGAATTATGACAATAACAAAATTCTTCCAATCTAATTTTTTCTTATTTTCTTCCATCTCTTTATCTCCTTAAATCAACATAAATAAACACCTAACGGTTGTTCTTGAGAAAGCTCTTTACGTAGGGATAATCCACTACGAAAAAATGGATTTCAACTGTACGTATGACCAACTTTATCACCAGATAAATTCGCCTTGCTTGGCATCTCTGCCTTTTTGCACGATAGCGTTTAAAGTTTTTGGGTCTGGGTCTTTTTTCAAAAAGACCCAGTAAGAAAAAAGACCAGTAAGAGACTATGCCTGAAATGACTCACTCAAATCCCCGTCTGTATATCCTTCGGGTATTTTGAAATCTTCAGCAGAGATATCATCGCCGTACTCTATTTTCATATCAAATCTGATTTGTCTTTCTCCTACCGTTTCATATATGCTTATATACGATGCTTCTCCATCTTTAGATAAAATTCCCCAAGGAGAGCCGTCTTTAACGGCAAACCAATCAGCAGTGTATTTAACTCCTTCAACTGTTTCTTTCTTCGTTTCAGAAGACGTTACGTTTGAGAATTCAAGCAAAACGCCAACTATATTTTCGGGAATTTCCATATCCAAATCATAGTATTTTTTGGCAGGATGGTCAAACTCATATTTTTCATCTCCTAAAACCAAGGTTTCTGAGATGATCTCATTTTCAACAGGCTGTCCTTGGATATCAAACTTTAAAACCATGGAAATGATGCTCGTTTGCTTTTTAATATCGCCTGTGTAATCAAAATAATATTCCATTTCCATACAGACAGAGCCGTCCTTAGTGACGTATGACTGATCCACACCTATAATACCCGCAATTTCTGACGATGTCAAGCTTGCCTCATCATACATTCTGATATAGCTTTTTTCATTGTGCTTTTTCTGGATTTCTCCAATGGCTTTTACGCCTTCAAGCTTCTTATACTGTTCCGGAACGCTTTTCAAAATGTCTACGTATAAAGAATCATCCTTGTTCGTACAAGAAACAACGAAGGATAAACATAAAATCAAGCATATAAGAATTGAAACTTTTTCAATTACTCTTCTTTTCATTTTAACACCTATCACCATAAAAAAGAGTGTGCGGAGCCGTTTTTTTCGGCTCCGCTTTAATTTAAGTAATTATCCTCTTATTCTTCTCTTTTTAGATTGAAGAACTGCCATTCCGAATGCAGATACTGCTGCAAGAATGGAGAAGAAGAATATAGTACCCATATCGCCGGGTTTAGCAGGTGCTTCAAATAATGCTACGATATCAACTCTTTGGTTGAGGTTTTCTTCGGTTATCGTACCTGAAGCATTTTCTGCTTCCACTCCATTATAGGTAATGGAAACGAGATTTTCAAGAGAATCTGTGGAAGCATAAACCGTATAAGTTTCGCCACATTCCATTTCGATTACGAAGGAATCACCGTCTTTTACTGTGACTGTTCCGTCTGTTGTTTCGTAAATCACGCCGTTTAGGCTGTATTCACCAACGTAAGCGTTGCCGCCTATCTGAACGTTAACCGTTACAGACTGGTCATCGGCATCATTTTCAGATTTATAAGTAACTGTAAGGCTACCCTTTATCTTCTTGTTGATAATCGCTTTTCCATCGTTTACAGCAACAGTTTCGCCGTCATTCTTAAGAAGAACTGTGTATTCCGTGCTATCCATTTCATAGCCGTTTATACCCTTTGTTTCCTTAACAATATAAACTGTTCCTTCAGCGTTCTTTATAGGAAGTGCTTTGGATGTTGCAACACCGTTTGCATCTGTTACAAGTACTTCAACAACAGCACCGCTGTGAGTATAAACTGTAAATTCAACTCCGGCAAGAGGTTTGCCGTTTTCATCCGTCTTCGTAAGAGTGATGTTACCCACCGTATAGTAGTTAACTATAGGACTTGAAGTAAGACTTTCTGTCTTGCCGTCTTCTGCAAGAGTTACTGACCATACTTCATATACGGGAACATAAGGTGCAACAGCCTTTGTTTCTTTAACATAATAAGTTCCAAGCTTGAGAGCAGAGCTTATTCCCTTGCCGTTTGCATCTGTCGTTATCAATTCAACAACGTTTTTGCATTCTGCATCTGCATAAATTGTGAATTCAACGCCAGCAAGAGGTTTGCCTTCTTCGTCTCGTTTTTCAAGAGTGATATATCCCTCTTTTACTTTGTTTACAATGGGTTCTCCGCCATTAAGCTCGAAAATCTGATTATTTTCTGTGAGTACGGCTTCAAACGTTGTATCATTGATAACTACGTAATCGGGAGCATAAACCTCTTTTACTGTGAAACGGTTTTCAGTTCCAAGAACTATAGAAATTGCGGAAGATATTGCTTTTCCGTTTTCATCCGTTACTATGGTTTCTACAAGCTCACCTGCGGCGTTTCTGATTTCAAACTTAACGCCTGCCATTTTGTTTCCATGGCTATCTACCTTTTCGAGGGAGATATATGCGCCTGTTTTTACGTTATATACTGTTTCGCTATATACTTTTCCGTTTTCAGTAAGCTCAAACGTGTATACTGTTTCGGAAACGATATACGTTTTATCAGGGTTGGAAATTTCTTTTACGTAGTAAGTACCAAGCTTGAGTGCTTTGCTTACTGCAGAGCCTTTAGCATCCGTTACTATTGTTTCAACAAGGTCTATGCATTCCTTATCAGCATAAACTCCAAACACAACCCCTTCAAGAAGTGCATCGTTTTCGCCTTTCTTGAGAATTGATATCTGAGCACGTTTATAATAGTTAACTATAGCTTCGCCTGCGTTTATTGCAACTATTTCACCGTTTACTTTAAGTACAGCTTCATACTTGGTGTTATCGAGTATATAACCGTCCAAAGTTGCGGTTTCAACAACGTAATATTTTGTTCCGTTTACTCCGTCCTTAATTATAAGGTTACAAGTCGTAACTTTTCCGTCTGCACCGGTATAAACGGTAGATACATGATTCATATCTGAATCATAAATAGTAAATTCAACTCCTGCCAAAGCTTTGCCGTCTTCATCTTGCTTGATGATAGAAATGCAACCCATTGCATGGAAGTTTACTATAGGTCTTTCAGAAACAGGAACGTAAAGCTTTTCATCTGTTACTTTTCCGTTTTCTTCGTTAATTTCAACTGTGTGTATTGTAGTATCAATTACGTATGCTTTATCGGGGTTTGCTGTTTCCTTAACGTAATATGTTCCGAAAGGAAGATTTGTGCTTACGCCCTTGCCGTTTGCATCCGTTACTATTGTTGCTACAACGTTCGTAAGTGCTTTGTCTGAATATACTGTGAATTCAACGCCTGAGAGCTTTTCGCCCTTTTCGTTTTCTTTTTCAAGGGTAAGATAGCCTTCTTTTACCTTGTTTACAATAGGTTCTCCGCCGTTAATTTCGAAAATCTGATTGTTTTCTGTGAGTATGGCTTCAAAGGTTGTATCATTGATAAATACGTAATCGGGAGCATAAACCTCTTTTACTGTAAAGATGTTTTCTGTTCCGAGAGTAATAGAGATTGCGGAAGATATTGCTTTTCCGTTTTCATCCGTTACTATGGTTTCTACAAGCTCGCCCGCAGCGTCTCTGATTTCGAACTTAACGCCTGCCATTTTGTTTCCATGGCTATCTATCTTTTCGAGGGAGATATATGCACCTGTTTTTACGTTATATACTGTTTCGCTATATACTTTTCCGTTTTCTGTAAGCTCAAACGTGTATACTGTTTCGGAAATGATATACGTTTTATCAGGGTTGGAAATTTCTTTTACATAGTAAGTACCAAGCTTGAGTGCTTTACTTACTGCAGAGCCTGCTACGTCTGTTACTATTGTTTCAACGAGGTCTGTGCATTCCTTATCAGCATAAATTCCAAATACAACACCTTCGAGAAGCGCATCATTTACGCCTTTCTTTGAAATAGCTATTGTTGCTTTCTTGAAGTAGTTACGAATTACACGATCTCCGTCATCTGCAGCAATTCCTACGTTGGAATCGGGAGTGAGCGTTACTGCGAAAACGTCTCTACGAAGGATAAAGCCTTCTGCGGCAACTGCTTCAACTACATAGTAAGTTGTGGAAGCACCGTAAATAGTAAGCTCTTTCGTTTCAGCGTATCCGTTTGCGTTTGTAGTTATAGTATCAACTAACGTATCAAGAGATTCATCTGAGTATACGTTGAATACAACACCAGAAAGAGTGTTTCCGTTTTCATCAACCTTTGTAAGAGTTACTTTTCCTGTCACTCTGTTGTTTGTAACGTCAAGAGTAATTACGTTTGCGCCGTCACCAATAGTTACGTTTTCTACGTAAGAAGGAGCTACAAAACCAGGGTTGGGGTTGGAAAGTTCTTCAACTGTATATGCCCCGTAGAGAACTTTGCCTGTCGAAGCAAATCCTGATGCATCTGTAACTATAGTTTTGCTGAATCCGTTGGGACCTGTTACGAGGAAGGAAACACCTTCAAGAAGAACACCGTCGTCGGATTTTTTAACTATTTTTATTTCGCCGTATTTGAGATAGTTTATAATAGCGGAATCTGTAAGTGCAACTGTTTTGCCTGTATCTTCATTAGTGAGAGTTACGCTGTAAACCTTTTCGTCAAGAGTATAACCGTCACCAGTTTTAGTTTCCTTAACGAAGTAGGTAACGTTATTTGCGTAAAGATCTGAAGAAATCGCGTATCCGTTTTCGTTTGTAATTACTGATTCTATAGGATTCTTGCATTCCTTATCGGAATAAATTGTGAATTCAACACCTGCAAGAGGAGCAGTTGTACCGCCAATATTTGTTTCGCCTTCTTTGAAGATGGCGATATTTGCGTAAGATTCTGCCGTCCAGATAATCCAGTTAGCAGTATTTTTGCTGTCGAGAAGTCCGAAGCTTCCATTTGAAACTGTTGTAAATACACGGTTTGTGGAATGAACCTCATCAAGACCTACCATTTTGAACGTTCCTTCGTCAAAACCGTCAGCCATGAACTTATCGAAGTTACGATCGGTTCCCGTTCTTACACCTTCGCCATTCTTATAGAAATAATCCGATGTGGAAGTTTCTATTGAATCACCCACGCTTGATCCGTCCATGAACGAGGTTACGTAAGTTCCCGATTTCTTTTCGCCTACAAGATGAAGGTCGCATTCACCTATAATTTTACCATAAACCGTAAGGATTGCTGAAACTTTTCCATTTGCTTCAATTTCTTCCTTATCCGTAAGGGTTCTTGCCATCATGGAAATTGCACTTCCCTTTTCAGCATTGAACGTTGCAGGAAGAACATTTGTTTTAGCTGTGCTGTAAATACCGCCTTCTGTAAATGCAGAGCAAATAACTGCCTTTGAAGGAAGCTCCAATTTGGAATCGGCATCAAGATTCAAAGCTGTTATACCTGTGAAATATTCACCCTCTGTACCAACGAAGGTGAGGTAGGAATCCATAACGTTAACTTCCGAGAAATTACTTATTGATTTAACTGAACCACAGCCTTCAAAGGTTTTGCCGTCAAATCCAAAGAATTTATTGAAGTTAAGAACGTAAATGCTTCTCGCGGTGAAATTGGAAGCTATTTCGCTATCATCTGCAGGAGACTGAGGCAAACCGTTTATATCACCCGAAATCTCGAATGTGAAATCATCTTCCGTACCGCCTACGTTAATTTCAACTCCTACGGAATAACCGTTTATACCGCCACCATAAATGCTATTTACAAAACCTGAATTTACGTTTATTGTTGCTTTGTTAACATTTCCACTGTTACCTGCGCCATATACGTTACCGCTGATTGCAGTGCTACCGAGCACGTTTACTACAGTATTTTCTGCTGTGCCTGCTTCACTTCCACCGAAAACTGAAGTCCCGATTTTGGAATCGGTAACGTTTACCGTTGTATTTCCAGCAGCAGAATTTTTGCTTCCGCCGTATACTGAACCTTTTACGTCTGCACCAAAGAGGTTAACTTCAGATGACAAGCTGTTCGCATAAACAACGGAGTTTTCTTTGTTGCCACCGTATACTGATTCTTCAACGTGAGAATTATATATATTAACTGTACTTTTACCATAAACGCCGCCATATGAGCTTCCGCCGTATACGCTGCCGCCAATCTTAGCTTGCTTTACAGTAATTGTGGAGTTACCCGTATTATATCCGTAGTTACCGCCACCGAAAACGTTACCAACTGTAACGTTACCTTCAATAAGAACAGTCGTGTCAAATGCTTTACCGTACTCATTTGTTGTGTTTACAGTTGTAGCACCCTGACCGCCACCGTAAACGTCGCCTTTAACTGTTGCATTTCCTTTTACAGTAACGTTTGTGTCACCGTAAACACCTTTTCTGAGAGAACCGCCATATACGTTAAATTTAACGAATGCGGAATCAAAAATATTTACGTTTATTACTTTCTTTCCGAAAATCTCGTTGCCTATACCAGAATTAGCAACGAAAGCACCACCGTTAACGCTTCCTTCAACCGATGCGTTTCCATAAACGTTGATAACGATATTGGAGTTTGTAACCTTGCTTGTGTTCGTACCATAAATATGAGCGTTTGTAGTACCGTTCGAAACGAGCTTTGCGTTACAGAAAACGTTTATAAGAACGTCTTTACCTGTAGTGGAGGTTGCAGGTCCGTGTCCTATACCGTAAACAGAACCTTCATTTCCAGATTTTACAACTGCGTTTCCGCAAACTGTAACTGAAATATTTGCCTTGTAATCACCAGTCTTGCCCGTACCTGTTACGGGTGCGTTCAATGTACCGCCGTTTATGAGAGCATGGCAAATACCTTCGGAGATTCCATCGCCGTCACGATCGCCTTCAACTGTTCCTTCAAGACCGCCGCCGAAAACTGCACCGTTGGGAGCTTCGTCTGAACCGCCAGACAAAGAATCTGCAACTGCATTACCATTGACTATAACACAAGAGCTTCCTTTAACCAAGCCTCTTCTTGACCCGCCCATAAGCTGATAATAGGTATGTGCAGTTCCGCCAAGGTAAACGTAAGTATTACCGTATACAGTTCCGCCTTCTTCATTACCGCCTCTAACGAGATAATAGTCTCCGCTGAGAAGAACAACTCTCGTATCACCGTAAACGTCCGTGCTGGCAGAGCCGCCGTAAATTCTGAATGCATTGGAATATTCCTTAATATATCCCTCTGAAAGTTCATTTCCCCATGAAGACGTAACTCCCGTTCCGAAAACGAGATCGTTTCCATTTGCATAGATACGCTCTTTCATAGCGTTCTTTGTTCTGAGATGTATATCCTTGAACATGAGATCGCCGTTCACGTAGAATCTGTAGCTGAATTCAAGAACTGCGTTAGGGGTATTACCCTTTATAACAACCATACCGCTGTGAGCAGGTTCAGAGAAATATGAGTCGCTATAGTTGTCACCCATACTCTTTACGATAGTAAGCGAAGGGTCAAAATCTCTGTCACTTACGAAATAATCGTAATGATCGTTGATAATTATTGTACCGCTTCCGCCGTTCTGGTTAATGTAATCATAAGCGGCTGTAAGATTTGCGAAACCGTTTGTACCGCCAACGAATGCAACAGCATCACTGATTACGTATAAAGTAATAAAAGGAACGGAATATGCAGCGATTTTGAAATCGAGAAGCTCTGGGGACAAATAATATTTATCCGTTTCAGCGATTTCAGCTTTAAAAGCATGTTTAGAGCCGATATCTGTAAACGCTCTTGTAACTCCGCCTTCAACCGTTTCCATAAATGAAACCCAGTTAACCTTAACGTTTGTGGCTTCCGTATCGTTTCCGACAAAAGCTTCAACCGTTGCAGGTAACGTTACCTGTTCGTTGGGAGTAACCGCTTTTGCAACAAGGTCAGCAGAAATTTCTTTGAAGCCCTTGATGCAATATTTGCCCGATGAAACCACTACTGAAGGCAATTCTACACCTTCGGAAATTTTAGCGGGAACAGAGCTTGAAGCAAGGCGGAAAACATATTCCGTATGCAAAGCCGTTGCCTCAGAAAAGTCGGCACATTCCCAAAGTGCATCAAAATACACTTTTTTTGAAAGTCCGTCTTTTTCTACTACTGCCCCGATAACTGAGGGCAATCCTATTTTATCCTGAGTTATTCCTGCGTCAACTTCAATTTTTTCCGTAGGAACGTCCAAAAATGAGGTTATAACGCCATCAATTGCTGCTTTTGCATCTTTTCCAAAAATCCCGTCGAAACCAAGGTTCGTTGTGAGAACCGTTGTCGCAAAAACGGAAAAGAGCAAAACGACTGCTAAAAGCTTTTGAACAGCCGTGTACTTGGCTACCATTGTGTTCATGATATCCTCCTTTAAAATACAGTAAATTATTTTGTGATGCTAATACTTCTGCTTATGAGTTTTATCATTTTATCACAAACGTTTATATTTGTCAACTATATATCAAAAAAATATTTATAAAATAAAAACATTTTTTTAACCCGTAATTTATTTAAACATAAAATTGAAACTTTCTGAAAAAAGCAAGGTGCAAGGAACAGCCACGTTCAAAATCAACGTGGTATCAGCGTTTTTTGTATCATTAAGCGTTCACTCTACTATCGGTAGAGTCCATATTTTCCAATTCTACCAGACATATTTTAATCAGTAGAGTGAAAAAGCGTAGATGTTCAGTGACAAACGGAAAATTTTTGGTTATAATACAGCCAAGGCAGGTGTGAAAACACTTGCTTCCGTTTTTTATCTGTTTTGACGCTCATCTGTTTACAAAGAACTGTTGCGGCGTTTTATCTACAACTCTATTTTTTCAAGAAAGGAACAACAGATATTTATGAACAACACAAAAGCTAATTACTTTATCAATCCAGAAATAAAAAAAGCGAAGCAATTCAGAACGCCTCTTAAGGACAGAACTCTTCCTTTTTACACAAAGGGCGAAGAAATAATAAACACAGTATCACATACTTTAGGTGCAGCTTTGGGAATCGCCGCCTTGGTTTTATGCGTTGTTTTCACAGCGTTAAGAGGAAACGTCTGGGGCGTTGTTTCAGGTTCTATATATGGCGCTTCCCTCGTTTTATTATATACAATGTCAAGCGTTTATCACGGAATAAAGCATGAATTTGCTAAAAAAGTCATGCAGGTAGTTGACCATTGTACAATATATTTTCTTATCGCAGGATCATATACTCCCGTCGCTCTCTGCGCTATAAGAAGCATCGCTCCCATAACGGGTTGGGTTTTGTTTGGCGTAGTCTGGGGATTGGCTATTGTTGCCGCAACTCTTACCGCTATCGACTTGAAGAAATTCAAAGTTTTCTCTATGATATGCTATATCGGCATGGGATGGAGCATTGTATTTGCCGCCAAAACAGCTATAGCGGCTATTCCCGAAAAAGGGCTTCTTTATCTCCTTGCAGGCGGTATTTCGTACACAGTAGGCGCAATTCTTTATGGTCTTGGCAAAAAACATCGCTATATGCATTCTGTTTTCCATATTTTTGTTGTGGCAGGAAGCGTTTTGCAATTTGTTTGCATTTTCTTCTATATATTATTATAATATCTCCGGGGACTTTTAAAAAAAGTCCCCAAAATACTTCAATTTTTTCGGATGATTTTTTAAAAATACATATTTAGTGAGGTAATCAAAAATGTTAGACATGTTAGGAATTGGTTTCTTTATCATACCCGCTCTTTCAGTGGTTTTATTTATAGTAAGCCTGATTTATTTTTTCATTGTAAAACACAAGATGAAGAATTCTCTAAAAAAGGTTACGTCTGAGAAAATTCAAAACGCACGTATTTTTCTGATTATATCTTTGGCTATTGCAGGGATAGTCGTTGCTTCTTCGCTTTTAATTATGTGGGTCGTCCAAGGCATAATTATAAATATGTGAAGTGAGGATACATATATGAAACAAAAAACTTTTGCCGCTGTCATATTGACCGTAACGGCTCTTTGCGTTATTTTTACGTTATTACACGTAATATATGCTTATAATGCTTATAATCATTGCTCCATAATTTATTTTATAGCAAAGGAGCTTTGGTAATTATGAAGGTTAAAACAAAAAGCCTGATAAAGCAGTTTATTTGTATTCTTTTAGTGATTTCCACGTTTTCGGTTTTCAACCTCAGCGTTTATTATTTATTTACGATAAGGCTTGGAAACAATTTCAGCGATACAAGTCAGTCTAAAATGATTGACGTTGGAAAATACCTTCCTCACAACGAAAATTCCCAGCTTGCCCGAATAGATTCTTCCTTCAAGCTTACAGAGGATTTGCCCGTCCTTGACGGAGCGGCGGCACTTGTTCCCGTTTATGCCGCTTTTATAAATGCTGTCTATCCAGAAGGCTCTGTTACCTACGAAGGGGGAAGCTTTTCTGATGATAATTATTACGGTGAAAATTTTGCGAAAGACAGCAAAATGCAATACAAAAACACTGTGAGAGGATATAAAGCCATTGTGGACGGCGAAACGGACATTCTGTTTTGCGCATCCCCTTCTGCGGAGCAAAAGAAGTATGCGGAAGAACAGGGAGTTGAGCTTGTTTACGTTCCCGTCGGACTTGAAGCGTTCGTTTTTTTCGTAAACAAGAACAATCCTGTTGATAATCTTACTGCGGAGCAAATAAGAGATATATACGCAGGAGATTACACAAATTGGTCACAGCTTGGCGGTGTGGACAGAGCAATCAACCCCATTTCCCGTTATCCGGGAAGCGGAAGCCAATCCGCCATGAATGCGTTTATGGGAGATAAAAAAATCGGTGAAAAGTCTTTATTCGCAGTCACTGGTGCTTCTATCGGTTTTTCTTTCCGATACTATATGGACGGAATAGTAGAAAACGAAGATGTGAAAATGCTTTCCATGAACGGTGTTTATCCAAGTGCGGAAAATATTCAAAACGGAAGTTATCCCATAATTTCAGAATTTTATGCCGTTTACAGAAAAGATAACACAAACAAAAATATTCCTGCTCTGATAGATTGGATATTATCCGAAGAAGGTCAGACCATTATCGAAGAAAGCGGATACGTACGCATAAACTATTCATAATAAAAAGACATTCAACGAAGCAAAAAACGGCTTAAAATCCTACTTTTTCTGTAGTTTCGTACCTTTCCCCTGTGCCGAGTACCATAGCAGAATGCAAAAATTGTAAATAAACTGTAGTTTTTTTCAAAAAAAGTGTAAGATTTTGGTTTTTTTCTTGACTATATATATGAAGGGGTAAAAAAGCCATTACACAAAAAGGAGAACCTAAAATGAAAAAAATATTATGTTTATTATTGATCCTCAACATATGTATAATATGCAGTTGCAGTCAGGAAGCAAAATATCAGGATCTTATGAAGAACATCACTCCCTCTGCCGTTTCTCCGGAAGAAAACATCAAGGACGAAAACAAGGCATACACAGAATTCGCAGTAAATCTTTTCAAGAAAAGTTATTCCGAAGACGGAAAAAACACCCTTATTTCACCCCTTTCAGTTATATATGCATTAGGACTTACTGCAAATGGAGCTGACGGAAACACACTTTCACAAATGGAAGATGTTTTAAACTTCAATGTTTCTGATTTAAACAATTATTTATACTCCTACTCCAAGCAAAAAGCAAAAGACGAATCCGCAACGCTCAGCATTGCAAATTCAATCTGGTTCACAAATGACGAAGAAAGACTTAAGGTTAACCATGTTTTTCTCCAAAAAAATGCGGATTACTACAACGCTGCTGCTAACAGAGCGGACTTTTCCGATCCTGACACAGTTAAGGATATAAACAATTGGGTTAAGGAAAACACAAAAGGAATGATTCCCGAAATCGTAGACTCAATAAAGCCTGACGACGTTATGTTCCTCATAAACGCTTTAGCTTTTGAAGCGGAATGGGTTGATAAATACACAAAAAATTCCGTAAAAGAAGGAACGTTCACAAACAAAGACGGAACGCAGAAAACCGTCGAATTTATGCATTCGGAAGAACACCTATATATAGGAGATGAAAATTCCAAAGGATTTATAAAAAAGTATAAGGGAAATTACGCCTTTGCCGCTTTGCTCCCCAACGAAAACGTAAGCATTGATGAATTTGTTTCAACCCTTTCAGGCGAAAAAATCACAAATATGCTCACTACCTTGGGTTCAAGATACTGTATTACTTCCATGCCCAAATTTGAAACAGAATATAATGTTGAAATGTCAGAAATCTTCAAATCT
Organism: Eubacteriales bacterium; assembly: GCA_045596755.1. Lineage (GTDB taxonomy): Bacteria > Bacillota > Clostridia > Oscillospirales > CAG-382 > SIG653. Next base: position 23,390 of record JAZOCZ010000277.1, read on the forward strand.
CTCGGCATGTCAGACGCGTTCATAGAAGGTGTAGCGGATTTTTCAAAAATGGCAGACCCGAAAGGCATTTTTATAGGAAACATAATCCACAAAACCTTTATCTCCGTTGGTGAAAAAGGAACAAAAGCAGGGGCGGCTACGGTTGTTCAAATGACTGACGGCGGTATGTCTACCATCGGAGCCACTGAAATTCATTTAAACCGTCCATTCGTTTATATGCTCGTTGATACCGAAAACAATATTCCTTTATTCATGGGAACTTTGATGAGCGTAAAGTAAAAATATTAAAATATAACGTAAAGGAGAATTGAAATGAAAAAATTGTTATGTGCACTTTTAATTTTTGGTATGATTCTTGTAACAGGTTGCAAAAGCAACATAACCGACAACGAATACAAAAGTCAACCAGACGTAAGCAACGCACAAACCATAAGCAAATCTGACGAAAGCCAAAACTCATCAGATGGCAACGTAATTCATGAACCGAAATACAAAAATCTTATGTCAGGTATAACCGCCTCAGACATAGCTGTTCTTGAAGACACGACAGAAGGCAACAAGGCATACACAGAATTCGCAGTAAATCTTTTCAAGAAAAGCCTTTCCGAAGACGGCAAAAACACCCTTATTTCCCCTCTTTCAGTTATATATGCATTAGGGCTTACCGCAAACGGTGCTGACGGAAACACACTTTCACAGATGGAAGACGTTTTTGGATTACCCATAGACGATCTGAACAATTATTTGTATTCCTACGCAAAGCAAAAAGCAAAAGACGACGCCGCAACGTTGAGTATTGCAAATTCAATCTGGTTTACAAATGACGAAGGAATGCTTAAAGTAAACCGTGATTTTTTGCAAACAAACGCAGATTACTATAACGCCACAGCCAACAGAGCAGATTTTTCCGACCCCGATACCGTAAAAGACATAAACAACTGGGTTAAGGAAAACACAAAAGGAATGATTCCTGAAATCATAAACGAACTTGAGCCCACGGACGTTATGGTTCTTATAAACGCATTAGCTTTTGAAGCAGAATGGTCCAAAGAATACGAAAAAGGCTCTATCAGAGAAGGCGTTTTCACCCTTGAAGACGGGACGGAGCAGAACGTGGAATTTATGCATTCCAAGGAACACAGATATATAGGTGACGAAAATTCCAAAGGATTCATGAAGAATTACAAAGGAAAATACGCCTTTGCCGCTTTACTCCCCAATGAAAACATAAGCATTGATGAATTTGTTTCAACCCTATCAGGCGAAAAAATCACCAATATGCTTACAACCTTAAGTTCAAAAACCTGCTATACGTCCATACCAAAATTTGAAACGGAATACGACGTGAAAATGGTTGATATTTTTAAATCCCTCGGTATGACGGATGCATTTTCAGGAAGTACCGCAGATTTTTCAAAAATGGGAGAAGCAGATGGGCTTCACATAGGAAACATCATCCACAAAACCTTTATTTCCGTTGGAGAGCTGGGAACAAAAGCAGGAGCTGCAACAGCAGTTATTATGGAAGCAGAATGCTGTCCTTCGGACGTTGTCACTATTAACTTGAACCGTCCCTTTGTTTATATGCTTGTTGATACCGAAAACAACGTTCCTTTGTTTATTGGAACGCTGATGAACGTAAAATAACTTCTTTTCTCTTTCCGTGAAAGAGAAAAGAAGCAAAAGAGAAAGCAAACGTTATTGATGAATATATTTTTGAGATATTTTCTCATGAAATAGTACAGCTTCCCAAGAAAGAGAAAAGAAGCAAAAGAGAAAGCAAACGTTATTGATGAATATATTTTTGAGAT
>JAZOCZ010000278.1:0-16543 GCA_045596755.1 Eubacteriales bacterium
AAATAAAACCTTTATGCGAATAATTTTTTTGCGCAAGTATAATTTAGTACTTGTGCTTTTTTTAGGCGAAATAATAAAAAATGGTATTTATATAGGTAAGAAACAGACTTTTTTTCAAAAAATATTGACATATGAAACAAAATATGATATCATTATCAAGTTGAAATGTGTAATTATATATGCAAGTAAAACTGACACATAAATTATATACTTAAAGAAAGGGAGCGCTGTTGCGCTGCGGTACATTCCATGAAAGTTATTGCACATGACGGAAGTATTTCCGATATATCTTTTAAGGAGGAAGAAGGCAGAAAAGCATTTTGGCATACTGCATCTCATATTCTGGCTCAGGCTGTTAAACGTCTTTATCCTGAAACAAAGCTTACAATAGGACCTGCAATAAAGGAAGGCTTTTACTACGATTTTGACAGAGCAACACCATTTACTGTTGAAGATTTTGATGCTATTGAAGCTGAAATGGCGAAAATAGTTAAAGAAAATCTTCCCCTCAAGAGAATAACGCTTTCAAGAGAAGAAGCCCTTGCAAAAATAAACGCAATGGACGAGCCCTATAAGGTTGAATTGCTTTCAGATATCCCTGAAGGTGATGATATAAGTTTCTTTGAACAGGGTGAATTCACGGACCTTTGTGCAGGACCTCACGTTGCTTATACATCAGTTGTTAAAGCCTTCAAACTTACAAAGGTTGCAGGAGCATATTGGCGAGGAGACGAGAAAAACAAAATGCTTTCCCGTATTTACGGAATCGCTTTCCCCTCTGCAGGTGAACTCAAGGAATACCTTGACCGAATTGAAGAAGCAAAAAAACGTGACCATAGAAAAATCGGTAAGGAACTTGAACTTTTTGAAATTATGGATGAAGGTCCAGGGTTCCCATTCTTCCTTCCGAAAGGAATGATAGTTAAAAATGAACTTATGAAGTTCTGGAGAGAAATCCACACAAGAGAAGGTTATGTTGAAATAAGCACTCCTATGATGCTTACTAAAACTCTTTGGGAAACATCAGGACATTGGGCACACTACAGCCAGAATATGTATACATCCGAAATCGATGAAAGCACCTTTGCTGTAAAGCCCATGAACTGTCCAGGCAGCCTTTTGGTTTACAATATGAAACCTCACTCCTATAAGGAACTTCCCATGCGTGTAGGTGAGTTGGGACTTGTACACAGACATGAAAAAGCAGGTGCGCTTCATGGACTTATGAGAGTAAGATGTTTTACTCAGGATGATGCTCATATCTTTATGACTAAAGAACAGATTACCGATGAAATCAAGGGAGTTGTTAAACTTATCGATGAAGTGTATAATCTCTTTGGTTTCAAATACAGCATCGAACTTTCAACCATGCCTGAAGACCATCTTGGAAGTATCGAAGATTGGGATATGGCTACAAATGGATTGAAAGCCGCTCTGGATGAACTTGGAATGGCTTATGAGATTAACGAAGGAGACGGAGCATTCTACGGCCCTAAAATAGACTTCCACCTTGAAGATTGTTTGGGAAGAACGTGGCAGTGCGGAACTATTCAGCTTGACTTCCAGCTTCCTATGAGATTTGATATTGATTATATTGGTGCAGACGGTCAGAAACATCGTCCTATAATGATTCACCGTGTTGTTTTCGGTTCTATCGAAAGATTCATCGGTATCCTCACAGAGCATTACGCTGGTAAATTCCCGCTTTGGCTTGCTCCTGTTCAGGCAAAGATTCTTCCTATAACAGACGGTCAGCGTGAATATGCTTTGTCCGTTGCAGAACAACTCAAGGCTAAGGGAATCAGATGTGAGGTTGACGATCGTTCCGAGTCTCTCAATTACAAAGTAAGAGAGGCGCAACTTCAGAAAATCAGATATATTCTTGTTGTTGGTGAAAAAGAAGCCACAGCAGGTACGGTTGCAATAAGAGGCGGTGCAGTTCTTCCAGTGGACGAACTCATAGCAAAACTTTGCGATGAAATTGACAACAAAGTTTCCACATTATAATTTGGAGGATTGACATGTATAAGAAGGTTTCGTCTGAACTTAATTTTGTTCAGAGAGAAAAAAATATCGAAAAATTCTGGAAAGAAAATAAAATTTTTGAAAAGAGTATAGATTCACGCAGAGAGGGAACACCTTACGTTTTCTACGATGGACCTCCAACAGCTAACGGTAAACCACATATCGGTCACGTGCTTACACGTGTTATCAAGGATATGATTCCCCGTTACCGTACAATGAAGGGGTGCATGGTTCCTCGTAAAGCTGGTTGGGATACTCATGGATTGCCTGTTGAGATTGAAGTTGAAAAACTTCTCGGACTTGACGGAAAAGAACAGATTGAACAATACGGTCTCGACGGATTTATTGAAAAGTGTAAGGAAAGTGTTTGGAAATACAAGGGTATGTGGGAAGATTTCTCAGGTACAGTTGGTTTCTGGGCTGATATGGACGATCCATACGTTACTTATCATGATGATTTTATAGAATCCGAATGGTGGGCACTTTCAGAAATATGGAAAAAAGGTCTTCTTTATAAAGGGCATAAAATAGTTCCTTATTGCCCTCGTTGCGGAACTCCTCTTTCATCTCATGAAGTTGCACAAGGATATAAAGACGTTAAGGAACGCTCTGCAATAGCACGTTTCAAGGTTAAAGGAACAGAAGGAGAATATTTCCTCGCATGGACAACAACACCTTGGACTTTGCCTTCAAACGTTGCACTTTGCGTTAACCCCGTAGAAAAATACGTTAAAATCAAAAACAGTGAATACGTTTATATTTTGGCTGAAGCTCTTATTCCTTCTGTTATTGAAGGGGAATACGAGATTCTTGAAGAATACGTTGGTAAAGATCTTGAGTACAAAGAATACGAACCATTGTTTGATTTTGTAAATCCTGACAAAAAAGCATATTACGTTGTTTGCGATAACTACGTAACTCTTACGGATGGTACAGGTATCGTTCATATTGCACCTGCATTCGGTGAGGACGATAACAAGGTCGGAAAAAAATACGATCTTCCTTTTGTTCAGCTTGTTGATTCAAAAGGTGAGATGACTAAAGAAACAAAGTGGGCTGGTATGTTCTGCAAGACAGCAGATAAAGAGATTCTCAAAGATCTTGAAATTCGTGGTTTGCTTTTCTCTGCACCTAACTTTGAACACAGTTATCCTCATTGCTGGAGATGTGACACGCCCCTTATTTATTATGCAAGAGAATCCTGGTTTATCAAAATGACAGCTGTAAGAGAACAGCTTATTAAAAATAACAATACTGTAAACTGGATTCCTGAAAGCGTTGGTAAAGGACGTTTTGGAGATTGGCTTGAAAATATTCAGGATTGGGGTATAAGCCGTAACCGTTACTGGGGAACTCCTCTCAATATTTGGGAATGTTCTTGCGGTCACCAGCATGCTATAGGAAGCAAGGCGGAACTTAAAGAAATGTCTGTTGCCCCGTTTGATGATGTTGAACTTCACAGACCACATATTGATAAAATCATTCTCAGATGTCCCGAATGCGGCGGAGAAATGAAACGTGTTCCAGAGGTGATTGACTGCTGGTTTGATAGCGGTGCGATGCCATTTGCACAGCATCATTATCCTTTTGAAAACAAAGAACTTTTCGAAGCACAATTCCCTGCAGATTTCATCTCTGAAGCGGTTGATCAGACAAGAGGATGGTTCTATTCTCTCATGGCAATATCCACATTGCTTTTTGATAAAGCACCTTACAAAAACGTTATTGTTTTGGGACACGTTCAGGATGAAAATGGTCAGAAGATGTCAAAATCAAAGGGCAATGCTGTAGATCCCTTTGAGGCATTGGAAGCGTATGGAGCAGATGCTATCCGTTGGTACTTCTATTCAAACAGTGCTCCTTGGCTGCCTAACCGTTTCCATGGTAAAGCTGTTGTTGAAGGCCAACGTAAGTTTATGGGTACTATATGGAATACCTATGCTTTCTTTGTTCTTTACGCAAATATTGATGAATTTGATCCAACAAAATACAGCCTTGATTACGATAAACTCTCCATTATGGATAAATGGATGTTATCAAGACTCAATACTCTTATCAAAACGGTTGACGATAACCTTGTAAATTATAAAATTACAGAGACAGCAAGAGTTCTTCAAGATTTTGCAGATGATATGAGTAACTGGTACGTTCGCAGAAGTCGTGAACGTTTCTGGGCAAAGGGAATGGAACAGGATAAGATTAACGCATATATGACACTTTATACAGTTCTCGTTAATCTCTCAAAGGTTTGCGCTCCTATGATTCCTTTCATGTCAGAAGAAATTTATCTTAATCTCGTTAAATCCGTTGATGAGAACGCTCCTGAAAGTATTCATCTTTGTGCTTTCCCTGAATTTGACGAAACATTCGTTGATGCAGAACTCGAAAAGAATATGAAACAAGTTCTCGACGTTGTAGTATTGGGCAGAGCATGCCGTAACAGTGCAAACATCAAAAACCGCCAGCCTATTGGAAAAATGTACGTTAAGGCTGACTTTGAACTTCCCGAGTTGTTCATTCAAATAATTGAAGAAGAACTTAACGTAAAAGCTGTTGAGTTCACAGGAGACGTTAAAGGATTCACGTCTTATAGCTTCAAACCACAACTTAAAACCGTTGGTCCGAAATATGGTAAACAACTTGGATTTATAAGAAACGTACTTGCAGAAGTTGATGGTAATGAAGCGATGGATACGTTGGAAACTAAAGGTGCTTTAACATTCAATTTTGACGGGGTTGAAATTGTATTGACGAAGGATGATCTTCTTATATCAACTGCTCAGACAACAGGCTTTGAATCAGTTTCTGATTACGGTATCACTGTTGCTCTTGATACAAATCTTACACCTGATCTTATAGAAGAAGGAATAGTAAGAGAACTTGTGAGCAAAATACAAACGATGCGTAAAGATTCTGGCTTTGAAGTTATGGACAATATTGTTCTGTATATTTATGGAAATGAAAAAATTGTTTCTGTTGCTTCTGCTAACAAAGAAGAAATTATGGGTGACGTATTAGCTGTTGACCTTCGAGACGAAGAATATTCCGAAGCAAAAGAATGGGATATCAACGGCGAAAAAGTTACAATAGGTGTTCAGAAGGTTTAAATTTTAATTATGAAGATAAACATTTCATCCAAAACTGTGTCAATAGGAATAATGTTCCTTGTTTTTCTGGCTATAGGGATTATATCTGTTGTTTTAATCGGAAACGGAGAAGATTCAGTTTCATTTGACGTTTATTCTGACGTTATTTATTCGGAACATGAAGATTGGGCTGACGTTTCAGAGATTTTGAACAACAGTCAAAGTGATAGTTCTGAATACATCGATGAATCAAGCAATGTTTCAATTTCCTTGGATGATTTAATTCAGAATGTGAATTCATCATACAACAAGGGCACAAAGATATCAAATAAACAATTTTCAGATGAAATGGGAATCAGAATAGATAAAATATCTTTTTTGAATGATTTTACTCCCGAAAACGTATCCTATTCTTATGGATACGTTTTTGCAGGAGATAGGATTTTTGATTCATCTGGTAATGATATAACCGACGTTTTATCAGGTTATACTTTTGTGGGTGGACGCGATAACAACGGTAATGCTTTATTTCAAAAAGATAATAAATATTATTATTTATCCTCGGGAAAACTTATTGAATCAAAAAATATACACAATATAAACAAAGGTGCTGCTTATCTTTCCGCCTTTGACGAGGAATACACACTTTTTGAAAGTGAAGGTAAATGGGGTGCGATGAATTCCGAAGGTAAAATTATCGTGAAATCAATGTTTACCTATGGATTTGGTTATAATGAAGGTGTTGGGTGCTTCGCTTCGAAGGCTGAAACGCTGTACTTCTATGATTCAGATGGCGACCTTATTTCTTCCGAATTTGTAATTCCCAAAAAAGGTTTTGGTGCATTTCGGATTCAAAATGGAATAACTCTCGTTTCAAACGGCGAAAAGAATCTCGTCATGAAAGCATCGGGGACTGTAATAGATATTCCTTCCGACTATGAAGTTATCGGTTGTTCTGATGGAATAATTCTGCTCAGGAAAGGTCAAAAATACGGATATATGGATTCATATGGAATTTGGGTTACTGCTCCCGAATTTACTAACGCTTCTTATTTTTCCGAAGGACTTGCAATAGCAAACGGAAGCGTTATTGACAGAAAAGGGAACGTGATTATTCCCGAAGGGTTTGACTTTTTGACAGATTTTTCAGATGGAATCTGTTTATTATACTCCTTTGATAAAGGATGGTTTGTTGCAAGAAAGTTATTGTAAGATTATATTTTATGACAAAAAACAATGATTTTTTAACAAAATTGTATTTTTAATTGTACAAAAAAGGTTGATTTTTTTATTTTTCTGTTGTATACTATGCTTGAGGTTTAAAAAGATTTTTGGTGAAAGGTTTGTTTGATATATGAAAAAGGACATTACTAAAAATTTACCGATAAATGAGTCTGAAAGATCTATGAATAAGGATTTCGAAAAATATCTTTTTAGTCAGGGAACAAATTATTACTCATATAAATATATGGGTGCACATCCGGAAGGAGAATTTTATTTTTTCAGAGTTTGGGCACCTTCTGCAAATGAAGTTTTTTTGGTTGGCGATTTTGTAGGTTGGGATAACGGTGTCCCGATGATTTGCTCTGTCGGTATTTGGTCAGTTCAAATTGATAGAAATTCCGTTAAAAACGGAATGAAATATAAATATCTTATAAAACGTGACGGAAAAACCTTTTATAAAGCTGATCCGTATGCTTTTTCTTCAGAAATTTCTTATCCAGGCGCGTCCGTTATTTTTGATGTTCTGGATAAGAATGTTTTTGAATGGGATGATGCTGAATATTTAAAAGGCAGAAAAAACCTTGAAATTTATCTTAAAGATAATAAATCTCCCAAAAGTCCCATGAGCATATATGAAGTTCATTTGGGTTCATGGAAAAGAAAAGAAGACGGAGGTTATATGGGATATAGAGAACTTGCTCACGAGCTTGTTCCTTACGTCAAATCCATGGGGTATACCCACGTTGAATTTATGCCTGTAGCAGAGCATCCCTTTGACGGTTCGTGGGGATATCAGGTTTGCGGATTTTATGCTCCCACTTGTAGATTCGGTACACCTACAGATTTTATGTACCTTATAAATCAGTTTCACATCGCAGGTATTGGAGTGATTCTTGACTGGGTTCCGGCTCATTTCCCTAAAGATTCATATGGACTTTTTGAATTTGATGGTTCACCTCTTTACGAATACCAAGATGATACGAGAAAAGAACATAAAGGATGGGGAACACGAGCCTTTGACTTAGGCAGAACAGAAGTTCAATCTTTCCTTGTTTCAAACGCACTTTACTGGTTGAAAGAGTACCATGCTGACGGTCTTCGTGTTGATGCCGTATCGTCCATGTTGTATCTTGATTATGGAAGAGCTCCGGGAGAGTGGATTCCCAATTCAGAAGGCGGTAACTATTCTCTTGATGGAATTGCCTTTTTTAAAAAGTTGAATTCTGCCATTAGAGCAGAAGTACCTGATGCTTTTGTCATTGCAGAAGAATCAACTTCGTTCCCAGGTATTACAGCCAAGGACGGATTGGGTTTTTCAATGAAATGGAATATGGGGTGGATGAATGATACCCTTGATTACGTTGAAACGGACAGTATATTCAGAAAATGTATTCATCATAAATTGACTTTTTCCTTGATGTATGCTTTTTCAGAAAATTATATTTTACCAATATCCCATGACGAAGTAGTACACGGGAAACGTTCATTGGTTGACAAAATGTATGGTGATTACTGGCAGAAATTTGCTTGTGCAAGAACCTACCTTTCATATATGTTTGCTCATCCCGGAAAAAAACTTACCTTTATGGGATGTGAATACGCACCATTCAGAGAATGGGATTACAGAAATTCGCTCGAATGGTTCATGTTGAATTTCGATATGCATAAAAATTTCCAAAATTTCAGCAGAGAACTTAATTTGTTCTACCTTGAACATAGTGCTTTCTGGGAAATCGAGGATTCTTTTGACGGATTTCATTGGATTTCTGCCGATGACTGTGACCATAATATTTATGCATTTGAAAGAAAAGATTCCAACAAAAACAGCGTTTTTGTTATCTTGAATTTTTCTCCTAATCCATATTATAGCTACTATTTGAACGTTGGAGAAAACGGAGAATTTGAAATTGCTTTGAACAGTGATGATGAAAAATTTGGTGGTTCAGGTGCAATTCATTCGAAGAATCTTTATGCGGAGAATAATCATATAAGGATTGACGTTCCTCCGCTTTCGGGAATATATATCGTCCCTAAAAAAAAAATAATTGCTGATATTTAAGAAAAGGCGGTTTGATTATATGGCAAAAAAGAAAGAATGCGTTGCTATGCTTCTTGCAGGAGGGCAGGGAAGTAGGTTATACCTTCTCACAAGACAGCAGGCAAAGCCCGCAGTTCCGTTTGGAAGTAAATACAGAATAATTGATTTTCCTCTTTCAAACTGTATAAATTCCGGTATCGATACTGTCGGCGTTCTTACTCAGTATCAGCCCCTTGCTCTCAATGACTATATTGGAAACGGTCAGGCATGGGATATGGACAGAGTATTTGGTGGAGTTACAATGCTTCCGCCTTATCAGGGAATGCAGAAAGCCGATTGGTATAAAGGCACTGCAAACGCTATATATCAAAATATTAACTTTATTAAAAGATATGACCCTGAATACGTAGTTGTGTTATCGGGCGACCATATTTATAAAATGAATTATGGAGACATGGTTAATTTCCATAAGAGAAATAATGCTGATTGCACAATAGCCGTTATCGACGTTCCCATTGAAGAGGCTTCACGCTTTGGAATAATGACGACTGATGATAATATGGCAATAACAAGATTTCAGGAGAAACCAAAGAAACCCGAAAGCACCAAAGCGTCTATGGGTGTTTACGTCTTTTCCGCAGATAAACTTTATAACTATCTTGAAGAAGATGAAAACGATCCTGAAAGTGATAATGATTTTGGAAAAAATATAATTCCCAGAATGTTAGCTGAGGGAGAAAAATTATACGCTTACCGCTTTGATGGATATTGGAAAGATGTTGGAACTATAAACAGTCTTTGGGAATCAAACATGGATTTGCTTGGGGATAATCCTACGTTGGACCTGCATGACAGAAACAGCAGAATTTTTTCTAAAACCGATCCAAGATCACCTCAATATATTGCTACCAACAGTAAACAGATAAACAGTATGGTTGCAGGTGACAGTGAGATTTACGGCACAATTATCAATTCCGTTATTTCTCCAGGGGTTATTGTTGAAAGCGGCGCTGTCGTAAAGGATTCTGTTATAATGAGCGACGTTATTATTGCTTCTGGTGCAAAAGTCGATTATTCCGTTGTTGACAGTGATTGTTTAATTTCTGCCAATTCAACTATCGGAGAGCCTAAAGAAAACGGGAAGGAAATAACTTTAATAGGCAGTGGTGTAAATATACCTAAGGGAGTCGTTATTCCCGCAGGGGCATACGTCGATAAGGAATATATCGATGCAAACATAAAAATGTGAATTTGAAATAACTTTCATTCGAAAGGAGAAAAATGCACTTTTGCATTTGTGAATGAAATGTCAGTTGTAGGAATTATATTCTCAAATATACATGATAAGAATATTCCCGAACTTACAAAAAGCAGAACAATGGCAAGCATACCATTTGGTGGAAGATACAGACTTATAGATTTTCCTCTGTCCAATATGGTTAATTCGGGTATAACGAATATAGCTGTTATCGCACATAGTAATTATCGCTCCCTTATGGAGCATATTGGAACAGGTAAGGACTGGGATTTGGCGAGACGTTCAGGCGGTATAAAGGTTCTTCCACCTTATGTAACAGCATTTGCAAACTCATCCAATTCGCTTTATACATCGAGACTCGAAGCGTTAATTGGTATCAGCGAATTTATAAGAGGTTGTACCGAAGATTACGTCGTACTTTCCGACTGCGATTCTGTATGCAATTTTGATATTGAATCGATGGTTGAATATCACCAATCAACAAATGCTGATGCAACTTTTGCCGTTAAACGTCAATTTGCTGCAAAATCAACCAATGGCAATTTTGGAACGATGCCTAAAAATCATCTTATTATAGAATCTGATGATTCGGGGCGAATAACAGACGTTGCATCATATACGGATAGCGCAGTATCAGAATATTGCGATATATACATGAACATATGCGTTATGAGGAAAAGATATCTTGAAGAGATTCTTTATGATGCCGCAGCCCATGGATATAAGAGCTTTTACCGTGACGTAATTGCTAAAAATATGATAAAAGACGATTACCGTGTCTATAATTACAGCGGATATTTTACTTCTATTGATACACTTTACTCGTATTATTTTTGCAATATGGATCTTCTTTCTTCCTCTTTCAGAAAACAACTTCTCAAATCAGAAAAACGTCCCATATATACAAGTGTTCAGAACTCTCCTCCAACAGTTTACAAATCAACTGCAGATGTTAAAAATTCTCTTGTTGCTGATGGATGTATCATTGAAGGAAAAGTTGAGAATTCTATTTTATTCCGTGGTGTCAAAATAGGGAAGGGAACTACTGTTTCCAACTGCATACTTATGCAAGACACTTTGACAGGCGAAAATGTTGATTTGAGATATGTCATCTGTGACAAAAAAGCTGTTATCCGTGACGGAAGATTGCTTTGTGGATGCGAAAGAATGCCTTTATTTATAAATAAAGAAGCTATTGTATAAAAAATTTAAATATAAAGTTCTCAAGGAGATAAAATATGAAGAAAATTTTACACGTTGCATCCGAAGCAACACCTTTTGCATCTGCGGGTGGTTTGGGCGACGTTATCGGTTCATTGCCAAAAGCGTTGAAACAAAGATATGGTGATGATGTTGATATAAGAGTTATAATGCCGCTTTACGGCAGTATAGATTATCAATACAAAGAAATGATGAAAGAAGTATACGTTACTTCTATTCCACTTGCATGGAGATGGCAGTATTGCGGACTCTACAGCATTGAAACAGAAGGCGTCATATATTATTTCGTTGACAACGAATTCTATTTTAAAAGACCAACGTTGTACGGAAGTTTTGATGATGCAGAAAGATATGCTTTCTTCTGCAAATCGGTTCTAACTTTGATGCAAGAGTTGAATTATTACCCCGATGTACTTCACGCACACGATTGGCATGCAGCATTGAGCGTTATTTATTTGAAACAGATTTACAAAAATATGCCCAAATATGATAAAATAAAGGCTGTTTTCACTATTCATAACGTTGCATATCAAGGAGTATACGGCTTTGAAATACTCGGAGATGTATTTGATCTTTCACCTTCAGAAGCATCCATAGTTGAGTATAATAATTGTATCAACCTTATGAAAGGTGCTATTGTATGTGCAGATGAGGTTACTACCGTAAGTCCAACATATGCTAAAGAGCTTTTATCCCCTTCGTTCTCCGAAGGACTTCATTTTATTCTTGATTTATATAAGGATAAAATGTCAGGGATTCTAAATGGATTGGATTATGACTATTATAATCCTGAAACAGATGAATCCATTTTCAGAAATTATACGTGGAGATCTGTAGGAAGAAAAAAAGAAAACAAAACTGCATTGCAGGAAATGATTGGACTGCCAGTATCAAAGGAAATTCCTATGATTGCGATAATTTCACGACTTGTTGCTCATAAAGGAATTGACATTATACAACAAGCTGTAGAAAATATCCTTTCCAAAGACATTCAGCTCGTTATTCTTGGACAAGGCGATTATCATTATGAAAATTTCTTCAAGTCATTGGCAGATCGATATCCAACAAAGGTTTGTACTTTGTTGACATACAACAAAGACCTGTCAAAACGCATTTACGCTGCCGCTGACATGTTTTTGATGCCTTCAAGATTTGAACCATGCGGCCTTTCTCAAATGATAGCGTCAAGATATGGTGCAGTACCTATAATAAGAGAAACAGGCGGTTTATTCGATACTATAAAAGACGTCGGCAACGTAGGAGGCGGAAACGGATTTACTTTTGCTCCTTACAGCCCCGTTCAACTTGCTGATGCAGTCAACAGGGCATATAATTATTACTGTGATTCCAAAGCTTGGCAATTATTGGCAAAAAAGGTAATGAAAGTAGATTTTTCTTGGAACACTACTGCAGGTAATTATATTGACATGTACGACAGACTCACTCAGAAATAATACACATAAAAAATATCAGATAATTGAAAGGAAATAATTATTATGAATTTAAATAAAGCAGAGGTTAAAGAGACGTTACTGAATAAGCTTTCAAGATATTACGGAACGTCTGCTTCAGAAGCTAACAAAGAGCAGATATATAAATCTGTAATTCTTGCGGTGCGCGATATACTTACAATGAAGAAAAAAACGTATAACGCACACGTAAGAAAAGAAGGAAAAAAACGCGTATATTATATGTGCATGGAATTCCTCATCGGACGTTCCCTCAAAATGAATCTTAACAATTTGGGAATTGAAGAAATTTACAGAGAAACGTTAAATGAGCTTGGTTTCGATCTTGATGAAATTTACGAAATGGAACCTGATGCTGCTCTTGGTAACGGTGGTTTAGGAAGACTTGCATCTTGCTTTATGGATTCTCTTTCTACCCTTGATTATCCCGCATACGGTTACTCTCTTTGCTATGAATACGGTCTTTTCAAACAGAAAATAGCTGACGGTGAACAAATAGAACTTCCTGACGAATGGCTCACATACGGTGACGTTTGGCTTGTTCCTAGAAGAGATAAACGCTTCAAAGTTAAATTAGGCGGAACAATTTCTGAAAAATGGGACAACGGTAGATGCGAAATAATTTATAATGATTATGATGAAGTTGAAGCTGTTCCCTACGATATGATGATTTCAGGTGCTGACAGTGATGCGGTTTCAACGTTGCGTCTTTGGAAAGCACAAGGCGTGAAAGAACTCAACATGGAGCTTTTCTCTCAGGGACAATACGTAAAGGCTGTTGAGGAAGGCACACTTGCAGAAGCCATTTCAAAGGTTCTTTATCCTAACGATAACCATATGGAAGGAAAAATCCTCCGCCTTAGCCAGCAATATTTCCTTGTAAGTGCTTCATTGCAAAATATAATATCAGACCATTTGTTCTATTACAAGGATCTTTCTACTTTACCTGAAAAGATTGCTATTCATATAAACGATACCCATCCCGCATTGGTTATTCCTGAATTGATGAGACTTCTTATCGATGAACACAACTATTCATGGGAACAGTCTTGGGATATGGTAACTCGTATCGTTAGCTATACGAACCACACAGTTCTTCCTGAAGCTCTTGAATGCTGGAACGAAGATTTGTTCAAACTCAAACTTCCCAGAATATACGTAATTCTTAAGGAAATCAACGAACGTTTCTGTAAAGAAGCTTGGGATAAATTCCCTGGCAAATGGGATAAGATTACTAAAATGTCAATTATTGCTTATAAGCAGATCAGAATGGCAAACCTCAGCGTTATCGGTTCACATACGATAAACGGAGTTTCAAAGCTTCATTCTGATATTCTCAGAACCAGCGTTTTCAATGACTTTGCAGACATGTATCCCGAAAGATTCACAAACGTTACAAACGGAATTACTCACAGAAAATGGCTTTGCTATTCAAACCCAGCTCTTTGTAAACTTCTTGATGAATGTATCGGTCCCGAATACAGAAAACAGCCTTGGCTCCTTAAAGAATTTGAAAAGTATGCAGATGATGCATCAGTTCTTCAAAGACTTGAGAAAATCAAGAAAGATAATAAAGAAAGCTTTGCAAAATATATATTTGAAAAGCAGGGTGCTGTTATTGACCCAGAATCAATATACGACGTTCAGGCAAAGAGACTTCACGAATATAAGAGACAGCTCCTCAATGCGCTTCATATAATAAGCATATATACTGCATTGAAAGAAAATCCTGATCTTCCTATGCGTCCAAGAACATTTATCTTTGCCGCAAAAGCTGCTCCAGGTTATGCTGTAGCGAAAAATATTATAAGACTCATTTGCTATATCTCTGCTGATATTCAGAAACATCCTGAAATCAAAAAGAAACTTAACGTTATTTTCATTGAAAACTATAATGTTTCTGTTGCTGAACATCTTATGCCTGCCGCTGAAGTAAGCGAACAAATTTCTCTTGCAGGTAAAGAAGCAAGTGGTACTGGCAATATGAAATTCATGATCAACGGTGCTCTTACAATCGGTACTCTTGACGGTGCAAACGTAGAAATAAATGAAGCGGTTGGAAGAGACAATATCTTTATCTTCGGTCATACTGCTGATGAAGTTGAAGAAATATGGCGTAAAGGATATGCTTCTTCATACTATTATAACAGAAATGCCGATCTTAAACGTGCTGTTGACTACCTTCCTGTTGGTTTCAACGGTAGAAGTTTTGAGGATATTGAAAAATACCTTCTCTTCTCATACGGTGTTGCTGACCCTTATATGTGTCTTGCGGATTATGAATTCTACGCTGATGCACAGAAGAAGGTAGAACAAGTTTATGCAGACAGAAAAGCATGGAATAGAAAATCGTTGATAAATATCGCAAATGCAGGTGTATTTGCTTCTGACAGAAGTATCAACGAATACGCTAAAAATATTTGGAGAATAGACGCTGTAAAACTTGATAAATAACAAACGTTTTCGGCGTGTTAAATTATGATCGAGAATATAAACGTTATCCCTGATTTCCAGAATCACGCCGAAAAAGCAATTGTTTTTACAGTTATAGATGGAGTTGAATACGAAAAAGCAGTTTCGTATTCAACTTCTGGGACTTATTTAAAAATTTATGTTCCGAGAAGAAGTGCGATACTTCAACTATACGCTTCATTCTACAATGAATTTGGATATATTAAAACATTCCTTGCTTCATACCTTGAAACAAAAAACGGGATGGACGTATATACGGTATATCCAGGAGATTGTATCTCTAAATACGACGTATATTTTATCAAATTCGATTGCGATACAGTGTATGGCAAAAAGTATTTCTCGTTTTGCGGTAATGAGGCCTATTTGGGTTACGATGAGGGTACAAGGTTTCAACTGCTTATAGCACAAAAAAAATATGAAACACCCTTGTGGTTCAATGAAGGTATCATTTACCATATATTTGTCGATAGGTTCAATAAAACTTCAATACCGCACAAAAGGGAAGATGCTGTCTACTATTCTGACTGGAACAGCATTCCTGAATATCCTGAATATCCTGGTGCTTTTTTGAGAAACAACACCTTTTTTGGTGGAGATATTTACGGCATAATCGAAAAACTTGATTATATCAAGTCTCTTGGAACTAAAACGATTTATTTAAGCCCGATATTCAAAGCATACTCCAATCATAAATATGATACCGGGGATTATCTTTCTGTGGATGAGGATTTTGGTGGAGATGAAGCATTAAAATCCCTATTGGAAGAAACAAAAAAGCGAGATATGAACGTAATCCTCGACGGAGTGTTTAATCACGTTGGCGATGATAGCGTATATTTTAACAAATACGGAAAATATAAATCAATAGGTGCTTGTCAGTCAACTGAATCCGAATATTATCCTTGGTTCAATTTCTCAAATTATCCTGACGAGTATGACAGTTGGTGGGGAATAGGTAATCTTCCCAAAGTCAGAAAAATTCCCTCCTTTGTAAAATTTATTTGCAATCAAGTTATTCCTAAATATATAAATATGGGAATATCCGGTTGGCGTTTAGATGTTGCAGATGAACTTGAAGGTTCATTCCTTAAACAAATTACAGACAGTGCTAAAAGCAAAAAAAATGATGCCGTAATTGTAGGCGAAGTATGGGAGGATGCGTCCTGTAAATCTGCATATGGCGAATTAAAGCATTATTTCGATGATGACCGCCTCGATAGTGTAATGAACTATCCATTAAGAAACGGAATTATCTCATTTTTGAAAACAAATAATTCATCCGATTTGAAAAATGTTTTAAGAACATTAAACGCTCATTATCCTTCGGATAAACAACATCTCTTAATGAATATGTTAGGAACGCATGATACTGAGCGTATTTTGACCGTCCTTGGCGGTGACCCATCTGCATATTATTCAAATAAAGAATTAGCATACAAAAAAATGTCTGATAACGCAAGAAAAGCGGCGATAAAAAAACTCATAGACGGATATACACTTCTCGTTGCTATGCCTGGTGTGCCTTGCATATACTACGGTGATGAAGCAGGTATGGAAGGATATCATGACCCATTCAACAGAAGGACTTATCCATGGGGAAAAGAAGACAAAAATATCATTGACCGCTTTTCCAAACTTGGAAAATTAAGAAACTCAAAAAATGCTTTGAAAAAGGGTGATTTCAGATTATTTGAATCTGAATACAATGTGTTGGCATTTGAAAGATATACGGAATCTGAAAGTATAG